>NZ_JBSRZF010000017.1:0-129090 GCF_054057335.1 Pseudomonas sp. TE3786 | reverse complement strand
GCTCGTTATATAAACGCTCCAGCACCGCCTTCTCGTACCCCGACAATATCTCGGTAGATCCTGGATCCCAGCCTGCGCTGGGATGACGGAGGTTTCTGCCAACACCACCGTCGTCCCAGCGCAGGCTGGGACCCAGAATAATGGGCTGGACGTAGCGGGTCAGGTTTCCGCTCACTCCCTCCCCAACCCATATTGCCGAAGCTTGTTGGCAATCGTGGTATGCGAAACCTCCAGGCGTTTGCCCAGCTGTCGACTGCTGGAATGCTCGTTATATAAACGCTCCAGCACCGCCTTCTCGAAGCGCCCGACAATCGCTTCCAATCCGCCCTCCAGGGAAAAATCCCCCAGCGGCTGTGGCGCGCCATAGTCCGGCAGGCGGATATGTTCGGCCTTCACCAACACCCCATCGCACAGCGACACCGCCTGAAACAGCACGTTTTCCAGCTGCCGCACATTGCCCGGCCAGTGGTAATGACTCAGGCGCTCGAAGGCCGGCGGGGCCAGCTTGGGCAGTGGGCAACCGATCTGCCGGCTGGCCTGGTCGAGAAAGTGCTCTGCCAGCGGCATCAGACCGTCCAGGCACTCACGCAGCGGCGGAATATGCAGGCTCAGCACATTCAGGCGGTGATAGAGGTCCTGGCGGAATTCGCCTTTGCTGCAGAGCTCGGAAAGGTCAACCTGGGTGGCGCAGATCACCCGCACATCCAGGTACACCTCTTCATCACTGCCCACCCGGCGAAAGCAGCCGTCCTGCAGAAAGCGCAGCAGTTTGGCTTGCAAACGCGGGCTCATTTCGCCGACGCCATCGAGAAACAAGGTGCCGCCAGCGGTCAGTTCCAGCAGCCCCAACTTGCCCTCCGGCCGCGCCCCTTCGAAAGCGCCAGGGCCGTAACCAAACAGCTCAGTCTCGGCCATGGACTCCGGCAACCCGGCGCAGTTGAGCGCCATAAAGGGTGACTGCCCACGCGGGCTGGCCAGGTGGCAGGCGCGGGCGAGCAGTTCCTTGCCGGTGCCGGTTTCGCCCTCGATCAACAGCGGCGCATCCAGCGGTGCCATGCGCCGTGCTTCGCGCACCACGGCAGCCAGCACGCGGGAGCTCTGGAAGATGCTGTCGAAACCGCGCAGCTCCTGTTTGCGCACATGGTAGATGCGCTCCCCCACGCGGTCGGCGCGGTGCAGGGTCAGCACGGCGCCGGCCATGGCGTCGCTTTCCTCGTGTTCGGTTTGCAGCGGGGCGATATCGGCGAGAAACACATCGCCCTTGATCTTCACCCGCAGGCCGTTGATCCGCGACTTGTTGGCGCGCACCAGCTCAGGCAAATCGAAGTCTTCGGCATACCGCGACAGCGGCATGCCCGGCACCTCATCCACCCGCACGCCAAGCAACTGGGCGGCGGCACGGTTGGCGGCGACGATGGAGCCGGCCATATCGATGGACAGCACCGGAAACTCCAACGCGCCCAGCAGCGCATTCAACTCCAGGTGCTTGCGCTCGCTGGGCATCAACCCCACGCGCTTGACCCCGAATACGCCGGGGATGGCTTCGAACTTGGGCCGCAGCGATTGGAATTGCAGATTGATCAGGTTCGGGCAGTGCAGATAGATGGCATTGCCCTGCTCGCCGCCGACTTCGCCGCGGGCCACGTTGATGCCGTACTCGACCAGCAGATTGAGGATGTCGCGAAGAATGCCAATCCGGTTCTGGCAATGAACTTTGATACGCATGGCGGAGCTCGTTTTTGTTGTTGTAGTCGCCGCCTACATCGGAAAAATCTGACGATGCGGCGCGAATTTCGTAAAGGATAGTTTACGAATTAGCGTGCCAGCAACACGCCGCCTCGCCACTTGCGCCAAGCCGTCATCATTTCTTTACGAATTTTCCGCGCCCAATGCCCCGCCTCCCCCCGCCACTGGGCTGAAAACCCGCACGCCACGGGTTATTCCTACTCCTACATAACAACAAATACCCAGTGAGGCAGCGATGAAGCAGTCGCAATACGTGGCACGCGAACCGGATGACAGCGGCTTTATTCACTACCCCGAAGCCGAACATCAGGTGTGGAACACCCTGATCACCCGCCAGCTCAAGGTGATCGAAGGCCGCGCCTGCCAGGAATACCTGGATGGCATCGAGCAACTGGCCCTGCCCCATGAGCGCATTCCGCAACTCGACGAAATCAACCGCGTGTTGCAGGCCAGTACCGGCTGGCAAGTGGCGCGGGTGCCGGCGCTGATTCCGTTCCAGACCTTCTTCGAGTTACTCGCCAGCAAGCAATTTCCCGTCGCTACCTTTATTCGCACCCCTCAAGAACTGGATTACCTGCAAGAGCCGGATATCTTTCACGAAGTCTTCGGCCACTGCCCGCTCCTCACCAACCCCTGGTTCGCCGAATTCACCCACACCTACGGCAAGCTCGGTCTGGCCGCCAGCAAAGAGCAGCGCGTGTTTCTCGCCCGCCTGTACTGGATGACCATCGAGTTCGGCCTGGTGGATACGCCCCAGGGTCGCAAGATCTACGGCGGCGGCATTCTGTCCTCGCCCAAGGAAACCCTCTACAGCCTGTCGCAAGCGCCGGAACACCAGGCCTTCGACCCCGTGGAAGCCATGCGCACGCCCTATCGCATCGACATTCTGCAGCCGCTGTATTTTGTGTTGCCCGATCTCAAGCGGCTGTTCGATCTGGCCCATGAGGATGTGATGGCCATGGTTGCCCAAGCCGCCCAGCTGGGTTTGCACCAGCCGAAGTTTTCACCTAAAGCTGCCTAAGCCTTTTTCTACAGGAACCGCCAATGACTGCCCTGAACCAAGCCCACTGCGAAGCCTGCAAAGCCGATGCGCCGAAAGTGTCCGATGAGGAACTGGCGCTGCTGATCAAGGAGATTCCCGACTGGAATATCGAAGTCCGCGACGGCGTACTGCAGCTGGAAAAGCTCTATGCCTTCAAGAACTTCAAACAGGCCCTGGCCTTTACCAACGCCGTCGGTGAAATCGCCGAAGCCGAAGGCCATCACCCCGGCTTGCTGACCGAATGGGGCAAGGTCACCGTCACCTGGTGGAGCCACTCGATCAAAGGTCTGCACCGCAATGACTTCATCATGGCCGCGCGCACCGACCAGATGGCCAAGACTGCGGAAGGTCTGAAGTGAGCCATTTTGGCCAGGTGCCGCGCGTACCCGGCGACCCGATCCTCGGTCTGATCGACGCCTACCGTAACGACCGCAACCCGCACAAAGTCGACCTCGGGGTCGGCGTGTACAAAGACCCACAGGGCAACACGCCGATATTGCGCTCGGTAAAAATCGCCGAGCGCCATCTGCTCGATAGCGAAACCACCAAGAGCTATATCGGCGGCCACGGCGACCCACTGTTTACCCAACACCTGGCGCGCCTGGTGTTCGGTGCCGACTCGGCGCTGCTCGACGGCAACCGCGCCGGGGCTACGCAAACCCCCGGCGGCACCGGCGCCCTGCGCCTGGCCGGCGAGTTTATCCGCCACTGCCTGCCGGGCCGCGGAATCTGGCTAAGCGACCCGACCTGGCCGATCCACGAAACCCTGTTTGCCGCCGCCGGGCTCAAGGTTCATCACTACCCCTATGTCGATGCCGCCAACCAGCTGGTGTTCGACGCCATGCTGGCGGCCCTGCAGCAGATACCCCACGGCGATGTGGTGCTGCTGCACGCCTGCTGCCACAACCCCAGCGGCTTTGACTTGAGCCAGGGGCAATGGTGCCAGGTACTGGACGTGGTGCGTGAACGTGAACTGCTGCCGCTGATCGACTTCGCCTACCAAGGCTTTGCCGAAGGCCTGGAAGCCGATGCCTGGGCCGTGCGTCTGTTCACCGCCGAGCTGCCGGAAGTGCTGATCACCAGCTCCTGCTCAAAGAACTTCGGCCTGTACCGCGAGCGTACCGGTGCCTTGCTGGTGAGCTGCGCCAACGCCGAGCAGCTGACGGATATGCGCAGCCAGTTGGCAGCGATTGCCCGTAACCTCTGGTCGACACCGCCGGCCCATGGCGCGGCCGTGGTGGCGCAGACTCTCGCCGACGAGAGCCTGAAGTTGCTGTGGCAGGAAGAAGCCGAGGCCATGCGCGTGCGCATTGCCGAGCTGCGCCAGGGCTTGCTGACGGCGTTGCAGCCGCACGGCTTGGCTGAGCGGTTTGCCCATATCGGCCAGCAGCGCGGGATGTTTTCCTATACCGGATTGAGTGCTGAACAGGTCAAGCGCCTGCGTGATGAACACAGCATTTATATGGTGGGCACGGGGCGCGCCAATGTGGCGGGGATGGATGCTCGGCACTTGGAGTATCTGGCGGCGGCGATTGCCGAAGTGAGTACGTCGTAGCCGGTAAATCACCGCGCCTGATTCCCAGAATTTCGCAGGTTACGCCGCACTCAAAAATCCACCTTACCCCTACCCGCCTTGATCGCCCCCCGCTGACTCTTACCTTCCAGCCGGCGCTTCTTCGAACCCAAGGTCGGCTTGGTCGGCCGGCGTTTTTTCTCGACCTTGCTGGCCGCCAGAATCAGTTCCTTCAAGCGCTCCAAGGCATCGGCGCGGTTCTGTTCCTGAGTGCGGTATTGCTGAGCCTTGATCACCACCACACCATCACTGGTGATGCGGCTGTCGCGCCATTCCAGCAGGCGTTCCTTGTAGAACGGCGGCAGAGACGACGCGTTGATGTCAAAACGCAGGTGCACGGCGCTGGAGACTTTATTGACGTTCTGCCCACCCGCACCCTGGGCGCGGATGGCGCTTAGCTCGATGTCGGTATCGGGCAGATGGACGTTGTTGGAGATCACCAGCATGGAAGAAACCGGGCGTTGAACAGAACCGCAGAATAACGCAGCTTGCTTTTTGGGAGGGGCTTTAGCCGCGATGCTTTTGATTTTAAAAGCTCGCGGCTAAAGCCCCGCCCACAGGGACCGAGTCAGTCAGTAACGGCCTGCAACGCTGCTGTTTTAGCCCGCGCCAGCTTCACCCGGTAGCAGCCCCACATGATCACCAGCCACACCGGAATGGCGTACACCGACACCTGAATCCCCGGAATCAGCAGCATCACGCCGAGAATAAACAGCACGAACGCCAGACACAGGTAGTTGCCGTAGGGGAACAGCAAGGCGCGGAAGGCGGTGCGCACGCCGTCTTTATCCATTTGCTGGCGGAATTTCAGGTGCGAGTAGCTGATCATCGCCCAGTTGATCACCAGCGCCGCCACTACCAGCGACATCAGCAGTTCCAGGGCGTTTTGCGGCACCACGTAGTTCACCACTACAGCGAGGAAGGTCACCAGCGCCGAAAGCAGCAAGGCATTCACCGGTACCCCACGTTTATCCACCTCGGCGAACACCTTGGGCGCATCGCCCTGCTCGGCCAGGCCCAGCAGCATGCGGCCATTGCAGTAGGTGCCGCTGTTGTACACCGACACCGCCGCCGTCAGCACCACGAAGTTGAGCAAGTGCGCGGCGGTGTTGCTGCCCAGCAGGGAGAACACCTGCACAAACGGGCTGCCGCTGTAGGGGTCACCGGCGCTGTTGATATGTTCCAGCAGCAGGTTCCAGGGGGTCAGCGACAACAGCACCACCAGGGCACCGACGTAGAAAATCAGGATGCGGTAGATCACCTGATTGATCGCCTTGGGAATCACGCTTTTCGGCTGGTCGGCCTCGGCGGCGGTAAAGCCGAGCATTTCCAGGCCGCCGAAGGAAAACATGATAAAGGCCATGGCCATCACCAGGCCGCTGACGCCGTTGGGGAAAAATCCGCCATGGGCCCACAGGTTGCTGACCGTCGCCTGCTCACCGCCGGTACCGCTGAACAGCAGATAGCAGCCCAGGACGATCATGCCGACGATGGCCACCACCTTGATCATGGCGAACCAGAATTCCGCCTCGCCAAACAGCTTTACGTTGGCCAGGTTGATGGCGTTGACCAGCACGAAAAATACCGCTGCCGAGGCCCAGGTCGGTACGTCCGGCCACCAGTAGTGAATGTACTTGCCCACCGCGGTGAGCTCGGACATGCCCACCAGGATATACAGCACCCAGCAGTTCCAGCCCGACAGAAAGCCGGCGAAACCGCCCCAGTACTTGTGGGCGAAATGGCTGAAGGAACCGGCTACCGGCTCTTCAACAATCATTTCACCGAGCTGGCGCATGATCATAAAGGCGATAAAGCCGCAGATGGCGTAACCGAGGATCATCGATGGCCCGGCGCTTTTCAGCACCCCGGCCGAGCCCAGGAACAACCCGGTGCCGATCGCGCCACCGAGGGCGATCAGTTGGATATGGCGGTTTTTCAGGCCCCGTTTGAGGTGGCCGGAGGAAAGACTGTCATGCATGTAACGTCACCTATTGTTTTTATCTGTGACGGGATCGGACCCGCCTGGCTTGTGGCTAGGCGGAGTTTCGCAAGGCGCTTGTAGCGGTTCAGCCTTGGTGCGGTCGGGCGCTGTTCCTACAGAACGGCGTCGGGCTGCACCTCGGGCGCGGCGTTTACGAATGCCGGTAACGAGTTGCAGCGCTCGACCACAGCGAGAATGCGCGGGTACGCATGGAGGTCACAGTTAAAACGGCGCGCATTGTACACCTGCGGAATCAGGCAGGCTTCCAGTAAACCCGGCCGTTCGCCCAATGACAGCGGCGTGGTCATTTGCGCCAATCCCTGCTCCACCGCCGCCAGGCCGGTTTCGACCCAGTGGCGATACCAGGCATCTTTGGCTTGCGCATCGATACCCAACTCACCCGTGAGGTACTGCAACACCCGCAGATTGTTCAGCGGGTGAATGTCGCAGGCGATATGCAGGGCGATGCTACGGATCTGCGCGCGCTGGCCATGCTCGCGGGGCAATAGCGCCGGTTGCGGATAGCGCTCTTCCAGATATTCGAGAATCGCCAGGGACTGAGCAATGCGCTGACTGCCATCCACCAGCAACGGCAGCAGCCCTTGCGGGTTCAGGGTCAGGTAATCGGCGCTGTGCTGCTGACCACCCTCCTTGACCAGGTGCACCGGCACCGCCTGGTACGCCAGGCCCTTGAGGTTGAGGGCGATGCGCACCCGATAGGCCGCGCTGGAGCGCCAGTAATCGTAAAGGGTCAGCATGGCTCAACCTCGGTAGCGGGTTACCAGCTGGTCGATGGCACCGAAAATGCTCTGCCCGGCACCGTCGAACATCTCGATGCGCACCCGGTCGCCAAAGCGCAGAAACGGAGTTTGCGCCTCGCCATGCGCGATGATTTCCAGCATGCGTTTTTCTGCCAGGCAGCTGCTGCCGGCGCTGCGGTCGTAGTTCGACACGGTGCCGGAGCCGACAATGGTGCCTGCGCCCAACGCCCGGGTTTTCGCTGCATGGGCCAACAGGGTGGGAAAGTTGAAGGTCATATCGGTGCCGGCATCCGGCTGGCCGAACAGCTCGCCGTTGATATGCGAGGTCAGCGGCCGGTGTACCTTGCCGTCGCGCCAGGTGTCGCCCAGCTCATCCGGGGTGATCGCCACCGGCGAGAAGCTCGACGAGGGTTTGCTCTGGTAGAACCCAAAGCCCTTGGCCAACTCCCCCGGAATCAGGTTACGCAGCGACACATCGTTGACCAGCATCAGCAACTGGATATGCCCGCCCGCCTCGGCACTCGAAACGCCCATCGGCACATCGTCGGTCACCACGGCTATCTCGGCTTCCAGGTCGATGCCCCAGGCTTCGTCGGCCATCAGGATCGGGCTGTGGGGGGCGACAAAGGTGTCGGCACCGCCCTGATAGATCAGCGGGTCATGCCAGAAACTTTCCGGCATTTGCGCGCCCCGGGCTTTGCGTACCAACTCCACATGGTTGACATAGGCGCTGCCGTCGGCCCAGTGATAGGCACGTGGCAAAGGGCTGGCGCAGGCACTCTGGTCGAAGGCAAAGGCCTGGCCTTCGAGGCCATCGTTGAGGCGTTGGTACACCGCCTCCAGTTTTGGCCGGGTGCTGGCCCAGGTATCGAGGGCGGCCTGCAGGGTGGCGGCAATGCCCGGCACCTTTACCGCGCGCACCAGGTCGCGGGAAACGACAACAAGCTGGCCGTCACGGCCGTGATTCAGAGAAGCAAGTTTCATGGTTCGGTTTCCATTAACGGGCAAGACCTGGCGCACGCCAGGAGTCCACATAGGCCGGCACATCCACGGCCGCGGCCGCTTCGCCAATCTCCAGGCCACGGCGGGTATCGATCATCACCGCCACTTCCTCGACAAAGGTCGCCGGGCTTTCCTGGCTCTTTTTCAGCGCCTTGGGGTGCGGGCCATGGGGGAAGCCGCAGGGGTGCAAGGTGACCATCCCGGCCTCGATATTGTCGCGACTGAAGAAGTTGCCACGGTGGTAGAACAGCACTTCGTCGTAGTCATCGTTGTTGTGATAGAACGGCACTTTCAACGCGCCGGGGTCGCTTTCCACCGGGCGCGGGGTAAAGGTGCAGACCACAAAACCATTGGCCACAAAGGTGGTGTGCGCCGACGGCGGCAGGTGGTAGCGATGGCTCATCACCGGGCGGATATCGCGCCAGTTGAGGCGCACCACAGTGTTGTCGCCATGCCAGCCGACCACGTCCAGCGGGTTGTAGGGGAAGGTCACGGTGCTGATCTGGTTGCGCCGCTTGATGCGGATCTGCCAGCTGTTTTCGTCCTGCTGGGCCTTGAACGCCTCATCCAGACGCGGATGGTCGAGCACCGCCGCATCGAAGATCGCGTGGGGGCCGAGCAGGCCCTTGTCCGGCAGCTGATAAGCGCCGTCAGTATTTTCGATCAGCAGAAAAAAGCTCGGCGCGCTGGCCTCGATACGCCAGGCGGTGCCACGCGGAATCACCAGGTAGTCGCCGTCGCGGTATTCCAGGTGGCCGAAGTCGCAATAGAAATGCCCGCTGCCCTCGTGCACAAACAGCAGTTCATCGCCGTCGCTATTGCGCACCAGATGGCCCATGGCACCGTTGCACTTCCACACGCGAATGCGCACATCGCTGTTGTGCAGCGCCAGCGGCGCGGCCAGCGGGCAATCGCTTTCGCTGGGCACCCGATTCAGGTCGAACGCATGCGGGCGCAGCGGCCCCTGCCAATCCACCCAACCGGTGGGCGGGTGCTTGTGGTGCAGGTGCGCGGCGGGGCCGAAAAAGCCCTCGCGGCCCATCTCGCGCTCGTAGGTGCCCTCGGGGAAATCACAGTGCGCCTGGCGCGAACACTCGCCTTCACGCAGGGGAAAACTGATCCAGTTGCGGCTCATGCTCAGCTCCTCGTTCAATCGGCCGCGATCACGCCACGGCGCACCTGGTCTTCTTCGATGGACTCGAACAGCGCCTTGAAATTGCCCTCGCCAAAGCCCTGGTTGCCTTTGCGCTGGATGATTTCGAAGAAGATCGGGCCGATCACCGTATTGGTGAAAATCTGCAGCAGAATGCCGTCATCCCCTGGCGCGCCGTCGATCAGCAGGTTGAGTTCCTGCAGCACCGCGGTGGGTTCGCTGTGACCGGCCACACGGGTGTCGACCTTGGCGTAATAGGTGTCCGGCGTGGTCATAAAGTCCACGCCGTTGGCGCGCAGCTGGCGCACGGTGGCGTAGATATCGTCGCTGGCCAGGGCAATGTGCTGAATGCCTTCGCCGTGGTACTCACGGATAAATTCCTCGATCTGCGACTTGTCGTCGGCCGACTCGTTGATCGGAATACGGATCTTGCCGCAGGGTGCGGTCATGGCCCGCGACAGCAGGCCGGTGAGCTTGCCTTCGATATCGAAATAACGAATCTCGCGGAAGTTGGCGATGCGCTCGTAGAAGCCGGACCAGACGTCCATCTGCCCGCGGTTGACGTTGTGGGTCAGGTGATCGATTTCGCTGAGGCCGACCGCGTTGTCCTGCGGGGTGCGGCCTTCGATGTACTCGAAATCGACGTCGTAGATGCTCTTGTCGCCGTAGCGGTCCACCAGATACAGCAAGGAGCCGCCGATGCCTTCGACACAGGGAATATTCAGCTCACCGAAGTTGGCGTGGCTGCCCACCAGCTTGGCACCCTGCGCTTGGACATAAGCCGCCGCCTGCGCCGCGTTCTGTACCCGAAAAGCCATGGCGCAGGCGCTCGGGCCATGCTTGAGGCCGAACTCGCGCACATGCCCGCTGGGGCTGCCGTTGAGCACAAAGTTGATATCGTTCTGCTGAAACAGAAACACTTCTTTCGAGCGGTGCTTGGCGGTTTCGGTAAAGCCCATGGCGGTGAACAGCTCACGCAGCTGCTGGATGCCTTCGGGCGTCGGTGCGGTGTATTCGACGAACTCGAAACCGTCGGTGCCGATGGGATTGTGGGCTTCGATAGGGGTAGGTTGGCGAGCGTGCAGGGCGTTCATTGCGCCTCCTTGGATTGTTGTTCTGCGTTGGCCGGGGCGGCCTCTGCATTTATAACAACCTGTGGAGGAGCGGCTCACAAGGTGGGGGTGGGCTGGGGGGATGGGGCTGTGGGATTGGGGTGGCAATTAATCCTTACGGGGGTTTTGAGGGCGGTGTTTGCCTGCTCGATTCTGGATTCCAGCCTGCGCTGGAATGACGTAGGTTTTGTTCAGCTATCACCGTCGTCCCAGCGCAGGCTGGGACCCAGAATTTCGGCACGCCACGCAAATCCCCAGCAAACCACCCCGCCAAACCGTAACGAAAACTTGCCAATGCGGCCCGGATTCTTGCCGCTGCTCTGCCTGAGGACCCCATGCGCGGCTTTCAAGAGCAAAAGCATCGCGGCTGAAGCCGCTGCTACCGGTGATCGCGATCCAAGGTGGGAAAGGCTTTAGCCTCGATTGGGCCGGCCTGTAAACGCTGGAACCGGCCGCTCCTACAAGACCGAGAGCGCTGGCTCCACTCCCCCCGCGAAGCGAACTGTGGCGTCAAACGGCAGCGGCTTGGCAATCGCATAGCCTTGGGCGTAATCCACCCCCACTTCGGCCAGGGCGTGGAGGATTTCCGGGGTTTCGACAAATTCGGCGATGGTCAGCTTGCCCATCACATGGCCGATCTGGTTGATCGACTCGACCATCGCCCGGTCGATGGGGTCATCGAGCATGTCTTTGACGAAGCTGCCGTCGATCTTCAGGTAATCCACCGGCAGATGCTTGAGGTAGGCAAATGACGACATGCCAGCGCCGAAGTCATCCAGGGAGAAACGGCAGCCCAGGGTTTTCAGTTCACTGATGAAATGCATGGCGCTGCCCAGGTTGGCGATGGCGCTGGTTTCGGTGATCTCGAAACACACCTGCGGCGGCGGGATATTGAACAGCGCGAGCTGCTCGCGAACAAAGCCGAGAAAGGCTTCATCGCCAAAGGTCGGCCCGGACAGGTTGATGGCGCAGGTGGCAATCGGGTCGCTGTCCTGGCTGGCCTGGCGCTGGGCCAATACGCTGAAGGCATGGCTGACCACCCAGCGGTCGATCAGGGGCATCAGGCCATAACGTTCGGCCGCCGGAATAAAGCGGATCGGCGGCACCAACTGGCCGTCTTCGTCGCGCAGGCGCAGCAACAATTCAACGTGCGCACCGGTGCCGTGCTCGGCGGCCACCGGGGCGAGCTGCTGGTAGTACAGGCAGAAACGCTCCTCCTCCAGCGCGGCATGGATGCGCTGTACCCAGGCCATCTCGCCAAAGCGGTTGGACATTTCCGAGTCATCACTCTGGTACACCTGCACGCGGTTGCGGCCCTTTTCCTTGGCCATATAGCAAGCCATGTCCGCCGAGCGCAGCGCCTCGGCCAGGGTGATGCGCGACTGCGCCAGGCTGACCAGGCCGATACTCACGCCAATGCTGAAATTGCGCCCGTCCCAGGCGAATTGCAGATCCTGCACGGTAATCCGCAACAGCTCGGCAATCCTTGCCGCTGGGGCCGCGGGGCAGTTCTCCAGCAAAATGCCGAACTCATCGCCGCCCAGCCGCGCCAGGGTATCGCCTTCGCGCAGGTGCTCCTGCAGCAGCACGCAGACCTGCCGTAACAGTTGATCGCCAGCGGCATGCCCGCAGGTGTCGTTGACCACCTTGAACTGGTCGAGGTCGAGAAACATCAGCGCATGCTGGCCGGGATGGGTTTCCAGGCGGGCCAAGGCACTGTCCAGGCGTTGCTCGAATTCGCGGCGGTTGGCCAGGCCGGTCAGGGCATCGTGGGACGCCTGCCAGGACAGGGTGTCGATGTATTGGCGCTCGCGGGTCATGTCGTGCAGCACCAGCACCGCCCCGGCAATGTGCCCGGCGATCTCGATGGGCGCGCCGACCAAGGCCACCGGCACCTTGCTGCCATCCAGGCGGACCACGTGTTGGGCATGGGCGCTGCCACTGATTTCGCCGGCCAGAATCTGCGCCAGCAAGGGCGCATCGGTCAGTTGGCTATCGGAGTCCTGCAGATGGAACAGCGTCGCCAGTTCCCGCCCGCGAGCCTGCTCGATGCGGCAGAGCACCAGCTCTTCAGCGGCCGGATTCATATATTCCAGACAGCCATGCTGGTCGGTCCGAATCACCGCATCGCCAATCGAGGCCAGGGTGGTTTGCGCCCGCTCCTTCTCGGCGCGCAGCGCAACGTCAAAGGCCTCGCGCTGTTGCAGCAATTTCAGGGTGCGCAAGGTGGCCAGCAGAATCAGCACCACGGCCGCCAGCACATTGGCGGCCAGCAGCAGTTGCTGAATAAAGCGCGAGCCTTCGCCCAGGGTGTCCGAGAAAGCCTTCGCCACCGGGGTGACTTGCAGGTTGATCGCATAGATCTGCCCGTTCCAGGCCTGGATCTGCGCTGCGCTGGCGGTGCCGGCACCAATGGCCTGGTGCATCTGCGCGGCCACGTCCTGCAAGGCCAGAATAAAACCGTCGCCCACCTGCCAGAACTCGACGGCGCGGGCCAGGTAACTGAAGTGGCGAAAGTCGCGGTACAACCAGATCAACCCGGGCACATCCTGCGGGTGCGTGCCGCCGCGCAAAAAGCCTTCGGTAGCAGCGCGGTAATCCGGATTGGGCAAGTCCATGGCCAGACGTGCGGCGTGGTCGCCCAAGGGAATGGCAATGGCCGCCTGGTAGGCGCGGTAATCGGCTTCATCGAGGGTATCTGCGTACAGATGCAGATAGGAAAACGCGTCTTTCTGGCCCTTGGACCACAGGCTCTCGCCGGTGACATAAGCGCGCACCGACGACATCACCTCCAGGCTGATACCCGCCAGCAAAGCCTGCAGCACGACAATGGCGATAAAAGGCCACACCAACACGAACAGGCGACGCTTGTCCCGCATTCGACAGTGTCCCGCACAATCCTTATGAAGCGTGGCGCCTGGCGCACACGCATATCCGCCAACACCGCCTTTGCTGCGCGGCAGTTTTTGCAGCATAGAAGCAAACCGGCATAGTTGCGCAAGGCCGCGGCGTTAGTGGCCTTGGCGGGGGGCGCGCGGTTAGCGCCGAGGGGCTTTGTTGCGCAGTGGCGTCAACAGCTCGCCGAGGCCGTTGTGATCGATCTCCTGCATCAACTGCAGCAACTGACCGATCTCGCCCTTGGGGAAACCTTCGCGGGCAAACCAATTCAGATAAGGCCCCGGCAGATCTGCAATCAACCGGCCCTTGTACTTGCCATAGGGCATCTCGCGGGTGACGAGCAGGAGGAGGTCTTCGGGTTTCATGCTGAGGCCTTGGCGAGAGTTGCTTCGCGGATGGCATAGGGTACAGAAAAAACCAGTACCCGTAGGAGCGGCTTCAGCCGCGAAGCTTTTGCTCTGCCTTTCCCAGCAATCGCGGCTGAAGCCGCTCCTACGGGGCATCACGGTGCGTCGAACTGGCGCGCGGGCAAAAAAAACGGGAGCCCAAACGGGCTCCCGCACTTAAATCAGTGACTAAGGTTTGGTGCCTTGCGCCTCGAAGCGTAAGGGCCAAACTACAACCTCACCTGCGTTCCGAAGAAACGCGGCCGCAGTCTGGCAAATGCGGCGGCGACATTCCGTGTCGCTTTGTTGCCGTTGTGCAAAGAAATGTAAACGCCAGCGACACTGGCCGCCTGTGCCACGACCCGGCAGAATGCCGGCATGTCGACCTATACCCTCCCCGCTTGCTGCGGTCCGCTGGATGATCACTGGCCATTGCCGCAGGCGCTGGCCAATGTGCAATTCATCAGCACGTGCTTCGATCCCGCCCGCCTGGCACCCGACGATTTCGCCCGCAGCCAGATTCCAGCCGCCCATGGCGCGGCCAAACGGCAGGCCGAGTTTCTCGCCGGGCGGGTATCTGCCCGTGAAGCCCTGCGACGTTTGAATGGCAGCGAGGGGGTGCCGGCAGTCGGCGCCGACCGAGCACCGCAATGGCCGGCCGGCGTCAGCGGTTCGATCACCCATGGCAAACACTGGGCCGCCGCCATCGTCGCCCACAGCAGCGACTGGCGTGGCCTGGGCCTGGATGTGGAAAACCTGCTGAGCAGCGAACGCGCCGCGCGCCTGCAAGAAGAAATCCTCACCCCCGCCGAACTGCGCCGCGCCAGCCTGCTGGACCCGGAGCAACTGGGGCTGTTGGTCACCCTGACCTTCTCCCTGAAAGAAAGCCTGTTCAAAGCCCTGTACCCGCTGACCTTGCAGCGCTTCTACTTCGAACATGCCGAAGTGCTGGAGTGGACTAACGCGGGGTTTGCGCGGCTGCGCTTGCTTACCGACCTATCAGACGAGTGGAAAAGCGGCAGTGAGCTGCAGGGGCAGTTTGGCCAGTTTGATGGGCGCCTCTTGAGCCTGATCGCTGTGGTTTAAGCGCTTCGCGGCTGAAGCCGCTCCTACAAGATTGCCCGCCCCGTAGGAGCTGCTTCAGCCGCGATCCCTGCAAACCGCGATTCTTCGTCATTATTGCTTACGCGGCCAAACCAGACTGAAACACGCGCCGCCCAGGGCTTCGCTGCGGCTGATCTGCGCCCGTCCGCCGTGCCAGTAGATAATCCGCCGCACGATGGACAGCCCCAAACCATGCCCGCCCGAGGCGCGGGTGCGGCTGTCGTCCAGGCGCAGAAAGGGGGTGAACAGGCGCTCCCATTCGGCTTCGGGAATACCCGGGCCATCGTCTTCCACGTCCAGCCGGCAGCGCTTCAAACCCACCTGATAGCTTAGGCGCACCCGCGATTCGGCGTGGCGCATGGCGTTGCTCACCAGGTTCTGCACGGCGCGGTGCAGGTAGCGCCATTCGGCTTCCACCAGGGCACCGCTGCCGTCGGCGGCATGGATGCTCGGCCCGCGTTCCACCCGCACGCCGGGGCGCAGCGGGGCCAGTTCGTCGATCACCTGGTCGAGCAACGCGTCCAGGTCGATGGCCTGGAAATTCAGGGCCGGAGCGCCCTGCTCCAGGCGCGCGTAGGTGAGCATCTCGTCCACCAGCTTGTCGAGGTCCTGGATATCGCTGTCCATGCCATCCATATACTTGCGCCGGGCCGCGTCGGTTTGCGCGTCGCCGATCATTTCCAGACCAAAGCGCAAACGCGCCACCGGCGTGCGCAGCTCATGGGACACGGCACGCACCATCTCGCGCTGGATGGTCAGCGAGCGCTGCAGGTCTTCGGCCATGGCATTGAACGCGGCCGCCAGGCGTCCCACCGAATCCGCGCCGCCGGCCGGCACCCGCGACTCCAGCTTGCCGCGGGCAATGCGCGTGGCGGTGTGTTCCAGGCCCAGCAGGCGCTGCTCCAGTTGCCGCACCAGCAGGTAGACGATCAGGCCGATCAGGCTCAGGCCGAGCACGCCGATCAGCACCAACAGCTGCGGCGGATAGGGGTTCATCTGGTACAGCGGGCCGATTTCCAGCACCCAGGGCGTGCCGGTGACGCCGGAAAACACATGGATGGAATCGCCCTCCTTGCCCAACGCCATCACCGTGTCACCTTCATCGATGCGGCGGCGCTGGTCGTCGTCCAGCTCGGCTTGGTCGGGTTTGACCAGACGCAGGTTGAAGCCGAACTCCTTGGCGGCGGCCAGATCTTCCAGGCGCTTGGGTTGCTCGGCGATGGGGAAACGGATCAGCTCGTCGATCAGCAGGTACACCGTGGCGCGCGCCAGCTGTTCGCTGATCTGCTGCACCTCGCCGACCAGCACCAGTTGCTCCTGCTCGCTGAGCAGGCCATAAACCTTGGCGGCATGGGGGCCGGTCTGCTCCACCAGCACCTGGCCATCGAGCAGGCGATTGCGCGCGCGGCTGTCGAGCGTCTGTTCGGCCAGCGGTTGCAGTGACAAGGGGATACCCAACAAACGGCCCCACACCACCACAGCGCGGCGGCGCTCCACCGGGGTCATGGCAGCCAGGTTATCGGTCATCAGGCTGAAGGTGCCGCGCGCCAGACGCTCGCGGTATTGGTCGGAACGCACCTCGTTGAGCAGGTGCAGGCTGAACACCCCGAGCAGGGCCACCAGCACGAAGGCCGCCAGCATGCCGCCATAGATGCGCAGGAAAATCGAGTTCATCTACGGGCGTCCCACTCTTCTATTTATTCACAGCTTCTATTTATAGGTGATCAGCTGGTTATAGGTGATCAGCTGGCCAGCGCTTCGGCGGCTTCGGCGACGAACAGATAGCCCTTGCTGCGCACGGTCTTGATCAGGCGCGGATGCATGGGGTCGTCACCGATTTTCGGGCGGATCCGGGAAATACGTACATCAATGGAGCGGTCGAGGCCGTCGTACTCGATACCGCGCAAGGCGGTGAAGATTTCCTCGCGGGACAGAATGCGCCCGGCGTTGGAGGCCAGCAGCCAGAGCAGATCGAACTCGGCGCTGGTCAGCTCGATACTCTGCTCGCGCAGCCAGGCTTCGCGCATGGCGCTGTCGATCACCAGCACGCCGTACTCCAGGCGCCGCTGCACATCTGCCGTCGCCACCTCGTTATGGCCTTCGCTGCGGCGCAACAGTGCCCGGATTCGGGCCAACAGCACCCGCGGACGCACCGGTTTGCACACATAGTCGTCGGCGCCCATCTCCAGGCCGAGCACCTGGTCCATATCATCGCTGCGCGCGGTGAGCATCAGGATCGGGCCCTGATAGTGACTGCGCACCTTGCGGCAAATGGACAAACCGTCCTCGCCCGGCAGCATCAGGTCGAGCACCACCAGGTCGGGCTGATCACGCAGAATGCGCGCCGCCGCCTGGGCACCATCGGCCTCGATAGCCACCTGCAAACCGTTGCTTTCCAGGTATTCGCGCGTCAGCTCGGCCAGACGCTCGTCGTCTTCGACAATCAGGATTTGCCAGGCTTCTTGCTCCACCACTGTCTCCTACTGCTTGGCCGCAACCGGGAAAGGGCGGCATTGTATCGCCCATGGATTGGGCTGTGGGTATTGATCAAAGCGCATCGCGGCTGAAGCCGCTCCTCCAGGTTGTGCGGTCCGTAGGAGCGGCTTCAGCCGCGATGCTTTTGGCGCGTCGGCGGACTGCACAGCCCATGCCAAACCCGCCATAAAAAACACAACATATAGTGGTAGGGTGAAAAACCGCTCATGTAGGAACAAGGCTCGGCAAACGACCTTTCAACCGGCGACGAGTGGCATAAATCGGTCAATCCCAGTGACCGTGCGGGTTAAGCCAAGTTACCCCAAAGTAACCCACAGCTTTATCCACAGGCTGTGTGTAACAGTTGCCTTGCAATGAGTCGGTGAGCGCTCTATCTTGTATCCCCATCGCGCCAAACACCTACATGTTGGGTTTTGGCCCGCTACCGGACACTACTAGAATGAAACGCCACGGCCCTTTCGACGGCCACCACCGGTAGCAGTGAACGCTCTTTAATTCCCCATTCGCCGCTGCGGCGGTGAATATGAAAACTGGCCCAAATAATGCGTGACGAACGGCCAGCTTTCGGTGTAATGCCCCAGGCACGCACCACTAGGTATTGTGGTTACGTTTTAACCAACGAACTGTAACTTTTTGAGCCAAGGAAGCGCTTGAGCCTTACCCAAACACCCAGCTGTAAGACCTTGCTGCCAGCCCTTCCCGGCGCTGTGTGCAGGGCATCTGGCTGGTAGAAATAGTGGTTATAGAAACACCTGGTCCACAGAAACAATGGAATGAACGGCATCACCGTCCAGTGTCCAAACTTAGATAAATGCAGAACATGGAGACTTTCATGCAGACCGACCTCTCTCGCGAGAACCCGCAGGCCGTAGCGCCGCAAGTGCCTGACACCACTCAGGACCTGAACGCCACTGCCCCTGGCCAGCTGCGCGTGATCAAACGTAACGGCACCGTGGTGCCTTACACCGATGACAAGATCACCGTCGCCATCACCAAAGCGTTTCTCGCCGTAGAGGGTGGCACTGCTGCCGCCTCGTCGCGTATCCATGAAACCGTTGCGCGCCTCACCGAACAGGTCAGCGCCACCTTCAAGCGCCGCATGCCCTCGGGCGGCACCATCCATATCGAAGAAATCCAGGACCAGGTTGAACTGGCCCTGATGCGTGCCGGCGAGCAGAAAGTGGCCCGCGACTACGTGATCTACCGCGACGCCCGCTCCAAAGAGCGCGCCGTGCGTGGCAGCAACGAGCCAGCCCAGCCGCACCCAAGCATTCGTGTAACCCACGCCGACGGCAGCGTTACCCCGCTGGACATGGGCCGCCTGAACACCATCGTCACCGAAGCCTGCGAAGGCCTGGCCGAAGTCGATGGCGACCTGATCCAGCGCGAAACCCTGAAAAACCTCTACGACGGCGTAGCCCAGAGCGACGTCAACACCGCCCTGGTGATGACCGCCCGTACCCTGGTAGAGCGTGAGCCGAACTACTCCTACGTCACCGCACGCCTGCTGATGGACAACATCCGCGCCGAAGGCCTGGGCTTCCTCGGGGTCGCCACCAGCGCTACCCACCACGAGATGGTCGACCTGTACGCCAAGGCACTGCCGGCTTACATCGAGAAAGGCATCGAGTTCGAACTGCTCAACCCGGTATTGCGCGACTTCGACCTGGAAAAACTGGGCAAGGCGATCAACCACGAGCGCGACCAGCAGTTCACCTACCTGGGCCTGCAGACCCTGTACGACCGCTACTTCATCCACAAAGACGGCATCCGCTTCGAACTGCCGCAAGTGTTCTTCATGCGCGTGGCCATGGGCCTGGCGATTGAAGAGAAGCAGAAAGAAGACCGCGCCATCGAGTTCTACAACCTGCTGTCGTCGTTCGACTACATGAGCTCCACCCCTACCCTGTTCAACGCCGGTACCCTGCGTGCACAGCTGAGCTCCTGCTACCTGACCACCGTGCCGGACGACCTGGGCGGCATCTACGACGCCATCCGCGACAACGCCCTGCTGAGCAAATTCGCCGGCGGCCTGGGCAATGACTGGACTCCGGTTCGCTCGCTGGGTGCCTACATCAAAGGCACCAACGGCAAATCCCAAGGCGTTGTGCCCTTCCTGAAAGTGGTCAACGACACCGCCGTAGCCGTTAACCAGGGTGGCAAGCGCAAAGGCGCTGTATGTGCCTACCTGGAAACCTGGCACATGGACATCGAAGAGTTCATCGAGCTGCGTAAAAACACCGGTGACGACCGTCGCCGCACCCACGACATGAACACTGCCAACTGGATTCCAGACCTGTTCATGAAGCGCGTCTTCGACGATGGTCCATGGACCCTGTTCTCGCCAAGCGAAGTACCAGACCTGCACGACCTCACCGGCAAGGCCTTCGAAGAGCGCTACGAGTACTACGAAGCCCTGACCCAGTACGGCGGCAAGATCAAGCTGTTCAAGACCATCCAGGCCAAAGACCTGTGGCGCAAAATGCTCTCCATGCTGTTTGAAACCGGCCACCCATGGCTGACCTTCAAAGACCCGTGCAACCTGCGCAGCCCGCAGCAGCACGTTGGCGTGGTACACAGCTCGAACCTGTGCACCGAAATCACCTTGAACACCAACAAGGACGAAATCGCCGTTTGCAACCTGGGCTCCATCAACCTGCCGAACCACATCGTCGACGGCAAGCTGGACCTGGCCAAACTGCAACGCACCGTGAACACCGCCGTACGCATGCTCGATAACGTTATCGACATCAACTACTACTCGGTGCCGCAAGCGAAGAACTCCAACTTCAAGCACCGTCCGGTCGGTCTGGGCATCATGGGCTTCCAGGACGCTCTGTACCTGCAGCACATCCCGTACGGCTCCGACGCTGCCGTGCAGTTCGCCGACAGCTCGATGGAAGCGGTCAGCTACTACGCCATCCAGGCCTCCTGCGACCTGGCTGACGAGCGTGGTGCCTACGAAACCTTCCAGGGTTCGCTGTGGAGCAAAGGCGTACTGCCGCTCGACTCGCAGCAGATCCTGATCGAAGCCCGTGGCCAGAAGTACATCGACGTGGACCTGAACGAAACCCTCGACTGGGCGCCGGTACGTGCCCGTGTGCAGAAAGGTATTCGTAACTCCAACATCATGGCCATCGCACCGACCGCCACCATCGCCAACATCACTGGCGTGTCGCAGTCGATCGAACCGACCTACCAGAACCTGTATGTGAAATCGAACCTCTCGGGCGAATTCACCGTGATCAACCCGTACCTGGTTCGCGACCTCAAGGCCCGCGGCCTGTGGGACTCGGTCATGATCAACGACCTGAAGTACTACGACGGTTCGGTACAACAGATCGAGCGTATTCCGCAGGAACTGAAAGACCTCTACGCCACCGCGTTCGAAGTCGACACCAAGTGGATCGTGGACGCCGCCAGCCGTCGCCAGAAATGGATCGACCAGGCCCAGTCGCTGAACCTGTACATCGCAGGTGCCAGCGGCAAGAAGCTGGACGTGACCTACCGCATGGCTTGGTACCGTGGCCTGAAAACCACCTACTACCTCCGTGCCCTGGCCGCCACCAGCACCGAAAAATCCACCATCAGCACCAGCAAACTGAACGCCGTGTCGAGCGGTGGTGGCGAAAGCCAGAGCGCCGCGCCAGCCCAATCGGCAGCGCCTGCTCCGGCCGCCGGCCCGGCTCCAGTGCCGAAGGCTTGCGCCATCGACGAGCCGGATTGCGAGGCTTGCCAATAAGGTAAGTGTTCCCCTCGGGAATCTGGGTCCCAGCCTTCGCTGGGACGACGGTAATAGGCCTGAAAACCCCCGTCGTCCCAGCGCAGGCTGGGACCCAGAATCTCAAGCTGGATCGCAGGTAAACGGGGATCGAAAATCCCCTCAGGAATCTGGCTCCCAGCCTTCCCTGGAACGACGGTAACAGGCCTGAAAACCTCCGTCGTCCCAGCGCAGGCTGGGACCCAGAATCTCAAGCCAAACCCAGCGTTTGGCCCAAACACGCTACAAGCACCACGGCTGGGGAGCCGCAAAAAACCCACGAACAACCAACCACCCCGGCAACCCATCGCCAGGGCTGGATAAAACCAAAGGTCGGTCATTGCTTTGTGTGCACGAGCAGCGAACTAGACTGGATACTCACAAGGCCACCCGCCACCGGCGCGCGGCCGCAAGCGGGAGCAAAGATATGCTGAGCTGGGACGAATTCGACAAAGAGGACAGCACCGAAGCCGCTGCCTCCACCACCGCCGCCACCGTCAACGACATGAGCCTCGACAAGCTCAACCAGGTTGGCGGTAACGCCGCCCTCGAAGCCCGCGCCGTAGACGCCAACGACTCCGACGCCGTAGCCCGCGCCAAAGCCTCGCTGAACGACCTCGACATCCAGGAAGGCCTCGACGACCTGGCCGGCACCAGCGCCCGCGTGCACGTCGGCGACAAGCAAATGATCAACGCCCGTGCCGACCTCAACCAACTCGTACCCTTCAAATACGACTGGGCCTGGCAGAAATACCTCGACGGCTGCGCCAACCACTGGATGCCGCAAGAAGTAAACATGAACGCCGACATCGCCCTGTGGAAGAGCAATGACGGCCTCAGCGAAGACGAGCGCCGCATCGTAATGCGCAACCTCGGCTTCTTCTCCACCGCCGACTCCCTGGTTGCCAACAACCTGGTGCTGGCCGTGTACCGCCTGATCACCAACCCCGAATGCCGCCAGTACATCCTGCGCCAGGCCTTCGAAGAGGCGATCCACACCCACGCCTACCAGTACTGCATCGAATCCCTGGGCATGGACGAAGGCGAGATCTTCAACATGTACCACGAGATCCCATCGGTCGCGAAAAAGGCCAGCTGGGGCCTGAAATACACCCGCTCGATTTCCGACCCGAAATTCGAAACCGGCACCCCGGAAACCGACCGCCAATTCCTGCGCAACCTGATCGCCTACTACTGCGTACTGGAAGGCATCTTCTTCTACTGCGGCTTCACCCAGATTCTGTCCATGGGCCGCCGCAACAAAATGACCGGCACCGCCGAGCAGTTCCAATACATCCTGCGCGACGAAAGCATGCACCTGAACTTCGGTATCGACGTGATCAACCAGATCAAAATCGAAAACCCAAGCCTCTGGGATGCCCAGATGAAAGACGAAGCCACCCAGATGATTCTGCAAGGCACCCAACTGGAAATCGAATACGCCCGCGACACCATGCCCCGCGGCGTACTGGGCATGAACGCCGCGATGATGGAGGACTACCTCAAATTTATCGCCAACCGTCGCCTGTCGCAGATCGGCTTGAAAGAAGAGTACCCAGGTACTACTAACCCGTTCCCATGGATGAGCGAGATCATGGACTTGAAGAAAGAGAAGAACTTCTTTGAGACTCGCGTGATCGAGTATCAGACTGGTGGGGCGTTGAGCTGGGATTGATGAGAAACCGTTAAGCACTAACTTACGTATACCGCTTTACCTGAGCATGGATGTTGGGGTAGCGAAATAAAGGCTCCGCTATGCGGGGCTTTTTTATTTCCAGCGAAAATGGTGTTCATAGTGAACAATCTAAAAAAACAAAACATAAAACAATTTAGATATAAAAAACACATGTCCATTAGCGATGACAACTCGCGGATGGAACGGTCTTTTTCAGCTAGAAAACGGAATGGGGGCTGAGTTTGCAAAAAGGGGACCAAACTAGGGAACAGATTTATTAAACAACTCTAAATTGGAGAAGAAAAATAAATCCATCGCCCCTTTAGCTGAAACTTTGAAAACCGACCAGCATTTTTGATGCAATAGCCTATAGCATTCGAACACCACATGGCCACCCGGCCACAAATAGCAGTTAGCCCATGAGATCGCCCACTTGAAAAATACAGTACTAATCGGATGTATTACTTTGCTCTTAACTGGATGTACCTTTACAGGGGCCGATGAAATTGCGCCTGGCCAATATATGATCACTAGCAGTGGAAGCATCTTCAACTCCAGAGAAGGCTTATTGGAAAACATAAACCAGAAAGCCAAAAAAGTTTGCGATGGTAAGCCGTACCATCTTGAAGGTGACACAGGGGCGAATATGGTTGTCTCCATACAAACTCAGATAGGCAGTACGCCAACCACCGTCCTTGGACTCAAAGCCATTTGCGAAGACGCCAGTCAATAACCTGCCTATTCACCAACGTCGCTCTTTGCGCTTTACCACCTCCAATAAGAGAAGGGGACGGATTTATTTCTCTACTCTAAACGTCTTCTTTTGGCCAAGGCTGTGTAAAAACCTTTTGAAAGTCAGCACAGATCAAAACTCGGGCTGGAAAATGCGTTTCTACGCGAAATCCTGATCTTCCGATAAATTTCAGTTTTCGCGTAGACGCGCGAACTTCAATTTTGGCTCAGGGTTTTTACACACTCTGGGCCGTTTGCAGCCAGTCACGTCAGGCAGGAATCGGTCAGAAGTGCTCTTTCGAAAGCATCTATGGAAGCAGGACCGATTCACAATATTGGCGGCCGCCCTTCAAACCTTCACACAAACAAACACCCCATTCCCCGCCACCCCATCCCACTCCACCAACTTCTGATAGTCATGCGCCAACACATGCACCTCAAAGTACGGCGCCAGCAATGCCTGTAACTCCACAAAACTCACCGCCACCATCGGATGCTCGTCATGCCACACCTGGGTTTCGCCCGCCTGTGTGCGTTCAATCCGCAGCTTCAATGACTGCCGCTCCCCTGCCCCCGGGTAATTCCACCCCGAGCTAAACCCGAACTGGCTGCCGTCGTGCGTGGCGGTGTGGGAAACGAACGAGGCGTTGTCGATGGTGTTTTTATCCACCGCGTTAAAGCAGAACACCCCGCCCTCAGCCAAGGCGCTATGCACGCTGGCGATACAGGCCTTTAGGCGCTCGATGCTGCCGCTGTAGTGGATGGAGTAGAGAAAGCAGGTGATCAGATCCACCGGTTTGCCCACGGTGAAGGCGCACATGTCCTGCATGGCGAAGTGCGCTTCGGGGCAGCGCAATGCGGCGCGGTCGAGCATGGGTTGATTGATGTCCAGCCCGGCGCTTTGGTAGCCGGCGTCGATAAAGTGGCGTACGTGGGGGCCGGTGCCGCAGGCGAGGTCGAGGTGGCGGATGCCGCCGTTGCCGAACAGTTGCTGCAGGCGGTGGACGCAGTGGCTTTGTGCGGCGTAGTCGATGTCGGCGCACATCAGGTCGTAGTAGCCGGACAAGTCGGTGTACAGGGCGTTGCCGGGCATGGGGAACTACCGGGGGATTAGCGGGCGCGGATGATAGCCCAGGCCGTGCGGCGCACGGGGGAATTTGCCCGTGCCGCGTGGTTTTTCGGCTTGCCGGTCGTGGCTTAGCTGGAGGCCTGCAACAGCTGCGCAAGCCTTTGCCGCAGGTCGCCGTGCTCGTGTTCTACATAGGGCGGCGCGGCCTTCCAGTCGTAGAACCATACGGGCATTTGGCGTTTGCCTTCGGCCTCGCTGGCGTAGCGCGGGAAGATATGGCAGTGCAGCTCCGGTTCGGAGTTGCCGAGTATTTCGTAGTTGATGCGCAGGGCGCCGGTGGCGTGTAGCAGGGCATCGCCGATGCGCGCCATATCCAGCAGGTAGGTGCTGCGCGCTTGGCCGTCCAGGTCGTTGAGGCTGGGCACTACGGGGTCGGGCAGCAATAGGCAGTAGCCGGGTAGAAACTGTACGTCGCCCATCACCGCCCAACCCGATGGCATGCGGCAGATCACTTTGTCGTTGGTGCCGTTGCGGGCGAGTGCTACCCGTTGTGAGATCAGAGACATGCGGGGTCCTTGGTGCTGTGCCGCGCTGTGTGGCGGGCGGGTGGAAAAGCCGCTTTAGGCAAAGTGGCGCATTGAAGCACGAAGGAAAAAGTTACGGGCAGCCCACAGTTTTCAAGGTTTGACCGGGCCGGATTGGCGCAACTCTGTTCCAATTGGCGATTGCCCTATCTCCCGGAAATACGCCCATGGATATCCGCTTTCTAACCCTCCTCGAGTTCCAAAGCGTGCACTTCTACAAACTCATCACCCTGGTGATTCTGCTGGTCGCCGGCGTGATGTTTCTGCTCGGCCTGCCCGATATGAAGCGCGGCGAACTGATGGTGCTGGCACCGGTGTTGCTGGTTATGGCCTGGCGTTTTGCCGTGGAGTTTTTGCGCCTGAAAAAAGCCGGCCCGGCCTTTGTGCATAACGGTGAGTTGGTGGTTTCCCACGGCGACACCCACCGGCAGATCTCGCTGAGCAATATTCGCTCGGTTAAATCCCAGCACAGTATTTTTCTGGTTCGCCGCTATCGCTCGTGGTCCGAGCACCTGGCGTTTGTGCAGTTCACCTTGAACAACGGCGAGCGCGTTTACAGCCTGGTGGAAAGCGCGGTATTGGAGTTTCCGGCGGGCAAGGCAACCCTGGCAGCGATTCAGGCGGCAGTGCTTGAAGCGAAAAGCCAAAGCCTGGCGGCAGCGGCGCGATAACCCTGTGCGGGTGACGCTACCCAAGATGCTGTAGGCCGCCGGATAGGCGGTTTTCCGTGCCACTACGGCAAGGCCCCGTGGCACGGAGGGCGGGGCGAATTCACTCAATCGTCTTTAGCATTTTACTGGCGCAATGCCTGCGTTGACCCTCTGATCGGCCCTCCCTAACTTCCCTCCTCGGTGCTTAAGAACACCTTCCAGAGCGGTCACCCGCACCCGATAGTTATGCGGCATTTTTTTGCCTGCGGTTCTTCTACGCTTGCAAGAAATCTCGCTATGTCGGGAGTGGGTGAATACAAGACCTGAAAGGGGAATAAGCCCAGCTCGCTCTGGAGAGCTTCTTAAGCTCCCGACACCTAAATCAACGCATTAAGAAAACATTCAGAGGTATACGGAAATGCCAAACCCAAACGCTATATCCCACCGTTTTACCCGCTCTACCCTCCCCACCTTCATGGAGCTACTGCCATGAGCACACCCACTACCGCTGTCACCGACTCGCGTTCCTTCTGCCAGGCCGAGGAGCAGCTGCTGTTCTCGGTGAATGCCGGCATTCCGGTGGACCACGCGATAGAGCACGCCTCCCACCTGCTGCGCTGTATCGAACGCCTGGCCCATTGCCGCAGCATGCCCGAACGGATCGCCCTGCAATACCTGACGGAAATGTGCCGCGCCCTGGTGGATGCCTGCCAGCCGCAAGATCCAGAGTTCCTCGCCCAAGGGAAACGCATGGCCAAGGAGGCCCGCGAAGCCCAGATAAAAGCAGCTGAGCCGGCGGCGGATTGAGGAACAATGGCTGGGCGCGCGAGTTGACGTTGAGCGCCTTTTTCCACACAGGCCCCGCGATGCGGGGCTTTTTGTTGCTGGGAAAAAACAAGGTAGCTTGCCCCGTTCAGCCTCACTGCCTGAGCGGTGCTAGCGGCCTATCAGTTACCGCGATAGGTGGAAAACCCATACGGGCTTAGCAGCAGCGGAATGTGGTAATGCGCAACCGCGCCGTCTACGGCGAAGATCACCGGCACTTCCGGGAAGAAGGTGGCGGCGTTGTGGCTACGGAACCAGTCGCCGGTTTTGAAGGTGACGCGGTAGGTGCCTTTTTCCAGGGTTTTGCCTTCGGGGTACAGGGCCGGAATACGCCCCTGTTCGTTGGTGGTGCCGCTGTTGAGCAGGGCCCAGCTGCTGCCGGTTTGTTGTTCCAGGGTGACCTGTACGTTGGCCGACGGCAGGCCGTCTTGCAGGTTGAGCACATGCACGCTCAGCGGGTTGTCGGCGGCGTGGGCGAGGCTGGCGAAGGTGCTCAGGGCCAGGCTGGCCAGTAGGGTTTGCAGACGTTTCATGGGGTGGACTCCGTCGGTTAGGGCTGGGTGGGTAGGTGTTGGGCGATGGCTTTTACTGCGCAGCTTTCATCGTTGGCGCTGCCGCCTGCGCCGGCTACGCCAATGGCGCCAATCACCTGCTCGCCAACACGCAGCGGCACGCCGCCGCCGAGCAACAGCAGCTCGTTGAGGGTGGTGAGGTTGGTGGCGTCGGGGTTGCTGCGGGCGCGTTCGGCGAGGGTGCTGGTGACGGTTTTGGTGGACAGCGCGGTAAAGGCTTTGCGTTGCGCGGCCAGGGTGTTGTGCGGGCCGACGTTGTCGTCACGTTGCAGCGCCACCAGGTTGCCGCCGCGGTCTACCACGGCGGCCACGGCGGTCTGGCCGAGGGCGTGGCAGTTGGCGAGGGTGCTGCTGAGCAGTTGGTTGGCCAGGGCCAGGGTAACGTCGGCGCGCTGGGCGACGGCAGCGGCTGGCGCGGCAGTGGCGGTGCCGCTTAGGGCCAGGGCGAACAGGGTTAGCGGGGCAAGTTGGCTGAGCATGGTGCAGTCCAGTGGTTGGCAGTGGCGGCCATGGTGCGCGGCCCTGCCCCACAGACCGATTACCCGTGCATTACCAATTTGTAATGGGCCAACGGCGCACAAACGCCTAGCCTTAGGCGCTTGAGGTGGAGGAACCGATGCGCATCCTGTTGGTGGAAGACGAAGTAAAAACGGCCGATTACTTGCGTAAGGGCTTGAGCGAGTCCGGCTACCTGGTGGAGGTGGCGCACGATGGCCTGGACGGCCTGCACCTGGCGCAAGAGCAGGCGTTCGATCTGATCATTCTCGACGTGCAGTTGCCGGGCATCGACGGCTGGCAGCTGCTGCAACTGATCCGCCGCAAACAGCAGACCCCGGTGCTGTTTTTAACCGCCCGCGATGCGGTGGAAGACCGGGTAAAAGGCCTGGAGCTGGGCGCCGACGATTACCTGGTGAAGCCGTTTTCCTATGCCGAGCTGCTGGCGCGCGTGCGTACCTTGCTGCGCCGTGGACCACCGCGGGAGGTGGAGCAGTTTCTGCTGGCCGATCTGCATGTGGACGTGCTGCGCCGCCAGGTCACCCGCCAGGGCCAGCGACTGACGCTGACCAACAAGGAATTTGCCCTGCTGCATTTGCTGCTGAGCCGCGAGGGTGAGGTGTTGTCGCGGGCGCAGATTGCTTCGCAGGTGTGGCAGATGAATTTCGACACCGACACCAATGTGGTCGACGTGGCCATCCGCCGCTTGCGCGCCAAGGTCGATGACCCGTTCCCGGCCAAGCTTATTCATACCGTGCGCGGTATGGGTTACACCCTGGCGGTGCAGCCATGAGGCGCTGGGCGCCGCGGGCATTGAGCCTGCGCCTGGCATTGCTGTTTGCCCTGGTGAGCGCGCTGCTGCTGGGCAGCATTGGGTTTTATCTGTACCACTCGCTGCAGCGCGAAATTGCCTGGCGCGACGACCAGGCGCTGCTGGGCCGGGTGCAGCGCATGCAGGCGATTCTGAGCGACAGCCAGAGCATCGAGGCACTGCGCCAACGGCCACAGCTGTACGAGAACATGCTGGGCAACCGCGACAACCTGCTGTGGGTGCTGGACAGCGCCGGGCAGGTGCTGATCGAGATCAATCCACCCGGTCTGCCCCGCCCTGCTCTGCCCGCCGCCACCCGCACGCAACTGGCCGACGACCCGGCTGGTCAGCCCGTGCGCCTGGCCTGGCAAGACACACAGCGCGGCGAGCAGCGCCTGACGTTGATCGCCGGCAAGCTGCTGACCGAACGCGAACAAATGCTCGCGGCGTATCGGCTCAAGCTGTGGCTGGCGTTGGGCTGCGGCATGCTGCTCGCCTTCGCCCTCGGTTGGCTGGTCAGCCAACGTGCCCTGCGCCCGGTGCGCGAATTGGCGCGGCGCACAGCAGCCATCGACAGCCAGCATCTGCACCTGCGTTTGGACGAGTTTCAGGCCACCGCAGAACTGCAGGCCCTGAGCCTGGCGCTCAACCAGATGTTGGCCCGCCTGGAAAGCGGCTTTGCCCAGCTGTCGCGCTTTTGTGCAGACCTGGCCCATGAAATGCGCACGCCCCTGAGCAACCTGATGGGCCACACCCAGCAAACCTTGCAGCGCGAGCGTTCGGTGACGGAGTACCAGGACTTGCTGGTATCCAACCAGGAGGAATACGAACGCCTGGCGCGCATGATCGACAGCATGCTGTTTCTGGCCCGCACCGAGCAGGCCGCCATCACTCGCCAGACTGTCGACCTGCAGGCGCTGGGCGAACAATTGTGCGAGTACTTCGAGGGCATGGCCGAAGAACGCGACATGCCGTTGCGCAACAACGCCCGAGGCCAGGTGTTGGCCGACCCCGAACTGCTGCGCCGCGCCCTGGCCAACCTGCTGGCCAATGCCCTGCGCTACGGCGAGGCCGGCCAACCGATCAGCCTGGCCACCCAGCAACACGGCGAACGGCTGACACTGAGCGTGCACAACCACGGCCCGGCCATCGCCGCCGAACACATCGCGCAGCTGTTCGAACGCTTTTACCGCTGCGACCCCTCGCGCACCCAACCCGGCGACTCCGGCGGCCTGGGCTTGGCGATTGTGCGCTCGATCATGCAGGCCCATGGCGGTGAAGTGTGGGTGCGCAGTGACGACACGGGCACCTGGTTCACCTTGGTATTTAGCGGGTAGCCGTGAGCAGCGCCTGCTGCTCGATAGATGGGATTCACGACATCGCCGGTGGCGCACCGCCGGCCTTCTGTTGGGTGATAAACCGCTCTCGCTGTGAGGCCGCTGGCAAATCGCCCGACAACGTGAAGAAAACCCGGTATCTGGCCTACCGCCGATATTGATTTTTAGCCACCGTCCCCCCGACACTACAGGCGCTGCGCGGGTGTTCTCACTCCGCGCCCCGAGCACGCCACGTTCCCCACGCGGCGCTGCGTTCTCATGGAGCCGTTGTGTGATGGATCGCGCCCTCCCCGCCTGGCTATTGCTGGGCCTTTGTTTGCTTGCAGGCCGTTGTTTTGCCGAACCGCAGTTGGGCCAGGCGGAGTACGAAACGGCGATCGCTACCCGTGATGCGTTCACTGAACTGATGAAGTTGGGCGTCCTGCCGGACGATGGTGTGCAGTCCAAACTCACGCCCCGCGAGACCCTGAAAAAGCGCCGCGAACTCAATGATCTGCTGGAAAAGTACGAGCTCGAATTGGAAGTGTCAGCCGACCTTGGTTTTCCGCCGGGACTGTTTGCCCATGCTCATATCGACCGGCTTAAAGCGGCGACCGATGCCTGGATACGTGTGTCCGCCAGAGCCAAGGCGTGCGATCAGCTGTACAAGATCACGAAAACCAACTTGCTGGCAGGTAGCCTGGCCTTCGCGGCCTATTGCTCGCGCCTGGACCCGGACAGCCCGTCCCCCACCGATGCCGAGCAGACTGCCATGGCCATGCGGGCCTTACTGGCCAGCCTGCAAAAGCCTGATCAATACAGCAGCTACTACCCGTTGCAGGCCTTCGATCACCCTCAGTGTTTCGACCTGCGCATGACCGATATATACAAACAAGGTAATGCCATGCACGACGACATGGCCCTTCACCCCTTGTTGCTGACGTTGGAAGACACCCAAGCGGAAGCCTATTTGCAACTGGCACTTTATGAAGCCACAAGCGACCCGACCACAGCCAGACAACACCTCGCCCAAGCTGGTGCCAAGGGCTGTGTGGGCCAGGCGTTTGTCGGCCTGCAGGCACAATTGAATGGCAGCGCCGCCCACTGACTATTGGTTTGTTTACACCGCTTTTTGACACTCTCGGCCAGGCCGGACTACCTACAGGGATCGCAGGATGAATGAACGTCGCACGCTAATACTCATGGCCATTTTGTTGGCGCTGGTGGGGGTATTTATTGTCAAACCGTACTTCGAAATCCCGCCCCCCGAAGTGGCCAGCATCTACCCGCCTGCCGAGCCGCTGCTACCCGGTGAGAACGAGATAAAGAGCGTAGAAATTGCACGGGAAGAAGACGGGAATTTGTATGCCACAGTGCACTACTACTTTCGTGGTGGGGTGAGGGAGCCGACCATCCGGGTAGTGGCTGAGAGCCCAGATCCAATGGCCGTACAAATGTGGGCGCAAGGCGATCGGGCACCAATTCAGAAAGGCGATAACACGGTCAAAATCGAAATCCAGCGTCCCTACATGCCCCAAGAAGAGTTCACCAGTAAGAAAGTGGTTGTCTCGTTCTATAACGGCTATGACGGCACGGTTGGGTCGACCACCAAAAAAGAGATCGACTACAACATCGCCTGGATCAGCCAGATGAAGTATGAGAGCGATCGTGCGCTGGCGAAAAAATCCAACGAAGAGCTGTATGCCGAGGCCGTAACGCTGATTGATAAAAGCGAAAACGAGATCACGCTGAGCAACGCCAAACTCAATCTGGAACGGCTGCTGATCAAAGACCCTGCGTTTATACCCGCCTACCCTGAGCTGGCGCGTATCGCGATGAAAACCAACTGGAACGCCGAAGGCCTCAAGCAAGCAGAAGACTATCTGAGCCTGGGGCTGGCGCAGAACCCACGGCATGCCAACTCCCATGTGTTGCTCGGCTATGTGTACACCCATCAGAACAAACTAGAGGCAGCGCAAAAAGAATTTGAAGCCGCCGCCAAAATCGCTACTGACAACCTTTGGCTCTGGAGCAACTGGGGCGAGCTGTACCGCATGCAGGACGAGCAGGACAAAGCCATTGCGATGTATCTCAAGGCCTTAGAGGGTCAGCGCCCTTTCAACACCTATGACCGCGCGCGACTGGACGCTTATCGCAAGCTGCTGGTGATGCTGGACAAAAAGGACAATGTCGCTCAAGCCGAACCACTGTATGTAAAACGTGCCGATGAGTTCAGCGATATGCCGTGTCTGCGTAGTGAGTACGCCGCCTTCATGATCTACAACCATCAGGACTATGAAGGCGCACTCGCACAGGCGCATAAAGCCATGACCAATGGCTGCAACACCGACTGGTCCCGGCAGGTCATGGGCATTGCCTACTATGTGGGCTGGTTGAAGGGCAAAGAGGAACAGCGTGCGGCGTATCTGACCCAGGCAAAACTGCTGTTCCCCACGTCGCCTCAATTGTTGTTCAGGCTCGCGGTGAATGAGCAAACCGCCGAGGTCCTCGACGCATTGGCTAGCCTGTCCATCAACATCGATGTTCGCGATAGCGCAAACCTCAATGCGCTGAGCTATGCGCTGATGCAGAACGACGTCGACGCCGCGCGCCGCTTGATTGGGCACGGTGCCAAACTCAGCGAAATCGTAGGCGAGCAAGAATATCCGGTAGCGATGACCCCGATTTTTTACCAGCACGTTGAGGGGGTGCAGTTGCTGCTGGATGAAGGCATCAATTTGTCCGCCCTCACATTCCGCGGCCAGTCCGCCGTCGACTACGCCGTGAAGTCGCAGAACAGCGACATCATCCGGCTGGTGAAAACCAAGATCAAAACCTGAGCCCGCAGGGGTTGAGCCACATCGCTCAACCCCTGACTGTCGCGTAGTTCATTGATTGCTCCCCCCACCAAGGACAGGTCATGGAAAACATTTACGACGCCCCCAAAGCCGAGCTGGTGGAGAAACTCTCCAGCGAACACGGCGCGCCCTTTTTTGTCGCTTCGCTGCGCAAGGTCTGCCTGCTGTTTCTGCTGACGTTCGGCTGGTATTCGTTTTATTGGAGCTTCAAGCATTGGTACACCCAGCGTCGCAGTGCGGGGGAGCCGGTGACGCCGTTGTGGCGGTCGATTTTTTATCTGTTTTTTACCCACAGCCTGTTCGCGCTGATCAACAAACGCCTGGCGGCACGGGAGCTGCCGTATTGGCGATACGCTGCAGCACCCCATGTGTTTGTCGCGCTCGCGGTGGTGATTTGGCTGATCAACCTGCTGGCCTACGGCGACGAACGCACGATGGTGGTGGCGCTACTGCCGGTGATGGCGCTGTTGATAGTGCGGGTGCTGGCGTTGATGGCGATCCAGCGTCAGGCCAACCTGGCCAGCGGTGACCCGAGCGGCGCCAGCAACTCGGGGTTGTCCGGCTGGACCTCGGTGTTCATCGTCGTCGGTGCGGGCTACTGGGCGCTGATTCTGCTGGGGGCGATTTCCATCTTGTTTGGCGTGACGCCGCGCTAAGGGTGGTTGCCGGGCTCTTGCAGTGCAGCCTCCCAGCGCTGCACCTGGGCCGGCAGCTCGGTGAAATTGCCGGCCAGAAAGGTGGCGGGCGCCAGGGTGGCGCGGCCTTGTTTGAATTTCATTTTCACCAGTACTTCGGCGGCCAAAGCGTCTTTGGCGTAAATGCGGTGGCCGAAGTAGGCGCATTTTTCGTTGGCATACAGCACCCCAGTGGCCACCCGCACCCGGCTGAACAACGGCACCGGGCGCAGAAACTGCACCTGCTGGGCGACGTTCACAAAACTCGCGCCGGCGCGCAGCACGGGGAAAAATTGGCCGATCTGCAGTAGGTAGTCGAGCTGCGCGGTTTCGGCGTATTGCAGGTATTTGTCGCTTTTCATCACCTTGAGGCCAGCATCCAGCGGGGTGACCCAGAAGTGGCTGAACACGGTGTCAGCGACGCCGTGACGCCCATGGCGCAGCAGACCGATAACAACGGCGATGAGGTTGCGTAGCAAGCCGGACATGGCGGGCTCCTTCCTTGAGAAGGGCCACGCTAGGCAGTGGCGGCGCGGGTGTCCAGGTTTGTGGGGTATTCGCGGGGGTGATGGCGGGAGTCCGAGCCCGCGAAATACCGCACACCTTGTGGGCCCTCAGCTATCTAATATGTAAGTCTTTTGCTATCACTTATCAGGTAGCCAGCCAGTATCGAGCTTCGCCATGGACCATCTCCTGTCTTTCTTATCCGAAACTGTTCCCCAGGCCAGGACGGTCGAACAACTGACCCGCCCGTTGTTGACGCTGCTCAACCGGGTAACCGGGATGGAGTCGACGTATCTGACCACCATCGACCTGGAACATGGGGTGCAGCGCATCGAGTTCGCCCGCAATGTCGGGGCGATGACCATTCCAGAGGGGTTGGTGGTGCCGTGGGAGGACACCCTGTGCAAACGTGCGCTGGATGAAAACCGTCTGTATTCGGACAACGTTGCCGAGTGCTGGGGTGATTCCCAGGCAGCGCAGGCGTTGGGAATTCGCACCTATGTTAGTGCGCCGATTCGCGCCCAGGACGGTCGGGTGCTGGGCACCGTGTGTGCGGCCAGCGCCTCGCAAGTGGCCCGCTCGCCCGAGGTAGAGCCGCTGCTGTTGCTGCTGTCGAGTCTGTTGGGCTATTCGCTTGAACGCGAGAGCCTGGTGGAGCGTCTGCAAGAGGCCAACAGCGAGTTGGCTACCCTGGCGCTCACCGATGCCCTGACCGGGCTGTACAACCGCCGGGCGATTCTCAGCGAACTGCCGCGCCTGCTGGCCCTGGCCAAGCGCGAGAAACGTTATGTGCTGGTGGCGGTGGTGGACCTGGATGAGTTCAAGTCGATCAATGACACCCACGGCCATCAGTCCGGCGATAGCTTTCTCCAGCAAGTGTCTGCGCACCTCAAGGGCTGCCTGCGCGCCAGCGATGTGTTGGGGCGTACCGGTGGCGATGAGTTTGTGGTGATCGCCCTGGGCGTACAGAGCGAGGCGAACGAGCTGGCCAGCGCCATGCGCAATGCCGCCGAACACCTGCAGGAGCGCCTGACCCATGCAACCGAGGGCCACTATGCCCTGGACAATGGCGAGCTGTGGTATCGCGGTGCCAGCGTCGGCGTAGTGGCGATGCTGCCCGATGGAGTGGATGCCGATGAGGCGATCCGCTTGGCGGACCGGGAGATGTACAAGGTCAAGCAGCGCCGCAAGAAGCTGGCGTTTGCGTAACTCAAGCAGAAGATCAAAAGCTCGCGGCTAAAGCCGCTCCTATAGGTTGCACAAACTGTAGGGGCGGCTTTAGCCGCGATGCTTTTCCAACGACATAAAAAACCGCAGCCCTGATGCAAACAGGCTGCGGTTTTTTGTGCGGCGTATTACTGCGCCTTGGCTGCTTTCTCAATCACTTGAGCGACGGCTTTCGGGTTGGAGATCATCACCACGTGGGACGCGCCTTTGACCACTACTGTCTGTTTGGCGTGTGCCCGCTCGGCCATGAACTTCATTGCCTGCGGCGGGATGTTTTTGTCGGCGTCGCCATACACCCACCAGCTCGGAATGGTTTTCCAGGCCGGCTCGGTGGCGGCTTCGTTAAGCGCCACGTCAGTCACCGGACGCTGGGTGGCGGCCATCAATCTGGCGTCGGCTTTTGGCACGTCGGCGGCAAATTGATCAGGGAATTTGTCTTGCTGAATGTACAAGTCGTTCGCTCCGCCAGCCAACGGCACGGGCGCAGCCAGGGTTGGGCCTAAGGTGCCACCCGGGTATTTACCGCTGAGGGCAACAGCACTTTCACCAACATCCGGCGCAAAAGCCGCCACATACACCAGCGCTTTGACGTTGGCCTGAGCATAGGCCGCTTCGCTGATGACCGGCCCACCATAGGAATGGCCCACCAACACCACCGGGCTCTTGATAGTTTTCAGCAGCTCGGTGACCGATTGCGCATCGCCCTTGAGGCTGCGCAGCGGGTTGGCGGCGGCCACCACGCTGTAGCCGTCGTGCTGCAGAATCTTGACCACGCCGTTCCAGCTGGAGGAGTCAGCGAACGCGCCGTGCACCAGCACGATGGTGGGTTTGTCGGGAGCGGCCTGGGCCGCTGAGCTGACAGCCAAGGCTAATGCCAGGCTGCTGAACAGGGTGGTGAGTTTCATGAGCGGGTCCGTCCTTGCGAATGAGGGGTAAGGCTGCAGCAGGATGCTGCAGCGCTCAGGGTTTGGCTTGATGGGTTGTGCGCAGGGGTCGACCGATTACTTGCTGGCGGTCAGCGCGTTGTAGCTGGTGAACAGGTTGCGGTAGTCAGGAATATGGTTGGCGCACAGGGTGCCCAGCCCTTCGATGTCGTTGCGCCAGTCGCGGTGCAGCTCACAGGCCACGCCAAACCAGTTCATCAGTTGCGCACCGGCGGCGGACATACGGTCCCAGGCGGCGTTGCGGGTCATTTCGTTGAAGGTGCCGGAGGCGTCGGTGACCACGAATACATCAAAGCCTTCCTCGATGGCCGAGAGCGCCGGGAACGCTACGCACACCTCGGTGACCACGCCGGCGATGATCAGTTGTTTCTTGCCGGTGGCTTTGATGGCTTTGACGAAGTCTTCGTTGTCCCAGGCGTTGATCTGGCCAGGGCGGGCAATGTACGGCGCTTCGGGAAACATCTCTTTGAGTTCTGGCATCAGCGGGCCGTTGGGGCCGGTTTCGAAGCTGGTGGTGAGGATGGTTGGCAGTTTGAAGAACTTGGCCAGGTCGGCCACAGCCAGCACGTTGTTTTTGAATTTGTCCGGTTCGATATCGCGAACCAACGAGAGCAAACCAGCCTGATGATCAACCAGCAGAACCACGGCGTTGTCTTTGTCCAGACGGTTGTATTTGTAAGAAGTAGTCATGGTGCGTTCCTCGCTTTCTGTTTGGGTGCCCGCTGTTGGGCGTTAAGGTTTTTTACTTCGCTGCCGTGTTGTTGCGGCATGGGTAAAGCTTAAAATCGCCTACCTTTTTGCACTAGACTGCGAAAATTGCCTCTAGCGTTCTATTTGGAGAACGATCATCGAAGACCTCAACACCCTCTACTACTTCACCCAGGTGGTAGAGCACGGCGGCTTTGCCGCCGCCGGGCGGGCGCTGGATATGCCCAAGAGCAAGCTCAGCCGGCGCATTACCCAGCTTGAGGAACGCCTGGGCGTGCGCCTGCTACACCGCACCAGTCGGCACAACGCCCTGACCGAAATCGGCCAGGCCTATTACCAGCGCTGTGTGGCCATGCGCGTGGAGGCGGAAAGCGCGGCCGAGGTGATCGAGCGCAACCGCAGCGAACCGCGCGGCCTGATCCGCCTGGCCTGCCCCACTACCCTGCTGAACTCCTGGGTAGGGCCGATGCTGACGCGCTATATGCTCAAGTACCCGCTGGTGGAGCTGGCCATCGAGGCCACCAACCGCCGGGTGGATGTGCTGCATGAGGGCTTCGATATCGCCCTGCGGGTGCGTTTTCCGCCGCTGGAAAACACCGATATGGTGATGAAGGTGCTGGGCAACAGTACCCAGTGCCTGGTGGGTCATCCGCAATATGCCCAGTGCCTGGGCGAAGGCGCTGGCCCGGAAGACCTGAGCCGCCTGCCCAGCCTGTTCTGGGGTGGGCAGCAGCGTGAGTATCAGTGGGAGTTGTTTACCAGCGAGGGGGCCAGTCTGCAGATAGCGCACAAGCCGCGGATGGTCACCGATGACTTGCGGGCGTTACGCGATGCGGCGTTGGCCGGAGTAGGGATAGTGCATTTGCCACGGGTGGCGGTGCGTGATGATCTGGCCGCTGGCACGCTGGTGGAAATGCTGCCGGGGTGGACGCCAAAATGCGGCATCGTCCATGCCATTTTTCCCTCGCGGCGCGGGTTGCTGCCGTCGGTGCGGACCTTGATTGATTTTCTCGGCGAGGAGTTCAGGCAGAGCGATATGGCCTGATTGAATGCCGTTTGCAGGCCTGGCCAATCGCGGCTGAAGCCGCTCCTACAGGTCGTACAGCATGTAGGAACGGCTTCAGCCGCGATGCTTTTACAGCGGCGGCGTTCGCGGCGGTATCAGGCGCTTGCTGCCGGTGGCTTCATAGGCCGAGGCCAAGCGCAGCAAGTTGGAGTCGTCGTAGGCGCGGCCGGCGAAGGTCAGGCCAACCGGCATGCCGATATCGGCCATCACGCCCATGGGTACGGTTACGGTCGGTACGCCCAGGTGGCGGATGGCGAGGTTGCCGTTGGCCACCCATACGCCATTGCTCCAGGCGATATCCGCCGAGGCCGGGTTGATGTCGGCATCCGCCGGGCCGACGTCGGCGACGGTGGGGAATAGCACGGCGTCGAGGCCCAGCGTGTCCATCCAGTCTTCCAGGTCGATACGCCGGGTTTGCTCCAGGCCACGCAGGCCATCGGCCAGGGTGGGAATTTCGTCCCAGGGGGTGATGCCGCGCTCGGCCATGCGCACGTATTCGTCCATGCCGGCGGCCAGGTCGCCTTCGCGGTTGGGCAAGGTGCCAGGGTCGTGGGGGAAGATTTTCGGCCCGTCGACATCCACCAGGCGGTTGAGTTTGGGGTCGCCGTTGGCTTGCAGGAAGTCATCGAAGGCCCAGGCCGACAGGTCCCAGAGCTCGTGGTTAAGAAACTCCGGTGAGACCAGGCCGCGGTTGAACACGGTCGGTGCCCCTGGGCGGTCGCCTTCGCAGTTGGAGACCAGCGGGAAGTCCACTTCAATCACCTCGGCGCCGGCCGCTTCCAGGGCTTTGCGTGCGTCTTGCCAGAGGTCGATCACCGCGGCACGGGTGATGATGCGCTGGCCAGTCGGCCCGCCAATGCCCGGAGCTTCGCTGGTGCCGGCCTCGGGGTCGGCGTTGATAAACATGCGCGGCACGCCCAGGCGTTTGCCGGCCAGGACGGCGGGTGTGGCCGCCAGTTCCAGGTAGGACGCTGGGCGCACGTCGGCTACCGGTGGAATCGGCACCCAGGGCTGCAGACGCCACAGGTCGCCCCGTGGGTTGCTGTCTTCGGCCACCACTTGTTCGAGCACTTCCAGCAGATCGGCCATGGTCCGGGCGTAGGGCACTACCACGTCCATGGTCGGCGTCAGCGGCCAGTTGCCGCGTACCGAAATCACCCCACGGGAGGGGGTGTATGCGCACAGGCCATTGTTGGAGGCCGGGCCACGGCCGCTGGACCAGGTTTCTTCCGCCAGGCCAAAGGCGGCAAAGCTGGCGGCGGTGGCGGTACCGGCACCATTGGAGGAGCCGGAGGCAAAGGGTGCGGTCAGGTACGCGGCGTTGTACGGGCTTTCGGCGCGGCCATAGACGCCGCGTTGCATACCGCCGTTGGCCATCGGCGGCATATTGGTTTTGCCCAGGCAGATGGCCCCGGCAGCGCGCAGACGCTCGATGGTAAAGGCGTCGCGTTGGGCCACCAGATTGGCGAACGCCGGGCTGCCGGAAGCGGCAGTCAGGCCTTTGACCAGGTAGCTGTCTTTGGCGGTATAGGGAATGCCATCCAGCGGGCCCAGCACTGCGCCTTTGGCGCGGCGGGCGTCGGAGGCTTGGGCTTCTTGCAGCGCATCGGGGTTGCGCACCACCAGGGCATTCAGCGCGGTGGGGGTGTCGGCGCCATCGTAGGCATCGATGCGCGCCAGATAGGCCTGAACCAGTTCAACTGCGGTAGTGCGGCCTGCCTCCAGGGCGGCGCGCAGTTCGGCAATGGAAACCTCGGTGACTTCGATCATGCTGGCCTCTTTTCTGGTTGGCAGTTGCAGGTGCCTATTCTGCCTCAAGCAGGCAGCAGAGGAAGAGTGGCACGCCAGGTGGCCGATGCCGCAGAATCGGGCCACGCTCCGTCGCCCAGAGGCTTGGCATGATTACCCGTCCGCAGAACCCGTCCGCGTTTGTGCTGCTGTTCTCCCTCAAGGGTTCGATCATCACCGCGATCTGGCGCAAGGTGCTGTTCACCGTGCTGATCAGTTCGGTGGTGGTGGCCAGCCACGGCACCCTGTACCACTACAAGGTAGTGCTGACCGCCACGCCCTTCACCCTCTGGGGCCTGACCCTGGCGATCTGCCTGGGCTTTCGCAATACCGTGGCCTATCAGCGTTTCTGGGAGGCGCGCACCCTGTGGGGCGAGCTGTCGATTGTGACGCGCAACCTGACCCGGCAGATCCTCACCCTGCTGCCTGCCGCCGCTGACAAGGAGCGTCGCCAGTTACTCGACCTGCTGATCGCCTTTGGCTACACCCTCAAAGATCAACTGCGCCGCACCGAGCCCAGTGAAGAATTGCAGCGCCTGCTGGACGAACCCACTCGCCAGGCCCTCGCCGACAAACAGAACCCGCCCAGCGCATTACTGCATCGCTTAGGCGAACAAACCATGGAGTTGGCCCGGCAATCCGGCGCTAGCGACATCGTCCAGGTGCATCTGGACGAGCAGTTGAACCGCGTGAACTACGTGCTCGGCGGCTGCGAGCGGATCAAGAACACCCCCATCCCCTACCCCTACATTCTGATGCTGCACCGCATCGTGCACCTGTACTGCTTTCTGCTGCCGTTCTGCCTGGTGGACAGCATCGGCTGGTTCACCCCGTTTGCGGTGTGCGTGCTGGCCTATACCTTTTTTGGCCTGGATGCCCTGGGCGACCAGATTGCCGATCCGTTCGACACTCAGCCCAATGACTTGCCGCTGGATGCCATGTGCCGGGGGCATGAGATTGCGGTGCTGGAGATGCTTGGGGAACCGGCACCGGCGGCGAAGGAGCCGGTTAACGGGGTACTGCTGTAGGCCGCCTAGCCCTGACCATGGCGCCGCGTCCACTCGACGGCCACCTCACCCATGGTCTGCGGTACGCCGCTACGGATCCAGGCCATGAATTCACGGTTGAGTTTGAAATGCGCACCGCACTGCTCGGTCATAAATCGGCGCACGTTCTGGGTGGAGCGGTAGTGGGGGTCCAGCGGGGTGTTTGTGGTGATGGGGTCGGCGTGCCAGTCGAAGGGCATGGGGGGTTCGTCCGTGAAGGGGGGATGGTGTGGTAACCCAAAACGCGGTGTTGTAGGAGCGGCTTTAGCCGCGATCCCTGCAAACGATAAAATCAAAAGTATCGCGGCTTAAGCCGCTCCTACAAGAAACCCTGGTCCCCTGTAAGAGAGGCTTCAGCCTGTCGCTTTGCGGTATCGCTAACTCAACCGGCAATAAAGCTCAGCAAATCCTCATTCAGTTGCTGCGCGTGGGTCACCGCGAAACCATGCGGCGCGCCCTTGTACACCTTTAACTGCGCGCCTTTGATCAACTGCGCGGCCAGCTTGCCGGTGGTTTCGAATGGCACGATCTGGTCGCCGTCGCCATGGATCACCAGGGTCGGTACGTCGATCTTGGCCATGTCCCCACGGAAGTCGGTTTCGGCAAAGGCGGTCACACAATCCACGGTGCCCTTGAGCGAGGCCAGCAAGGCAATGTTCAGGGTTTGCGTGAGCACGCCCTGGGAAACCACCTGGCCCTGGTTGGTGCCGTAGAACGGCGCGGCGAAGTCGCTGATAAATTGCCCGCGGTCTTTTAACAAGCCCGCTCGGATGCCGTCGAACACCGGCTTGGGCACGCCCTCGGGGAAGTCGGCGGATTGCCCGAAGATCGGCGTCACCGCGCCCAGCAGCACCAGCTTGGCCACTCGCGCCGAACCGTGTTTGCCGATATAGCGGCTGACATCGCCGCCCCCCATGGAGAAGCCCACCAGGGTGACGTCCTTGAGGTCCAGGTGTTCGATCAGCTGGGCGATATCGTCGGCGAAGGTGTTGTAGTCGTAGCCTGTCCAGGGCTGGCTGGAACGGCCGAAACCACGACGGTCGAAGGCGATGGTGCGATAACCGCGGGAACTCAGATACTCCATCTGGTATTCCCACATATCGGCGTCCAGCGGCCAGCCGTGGCTGAACAGTACGGGCTTACCGCTGCCCCAATCCTTGTAGTAGATCTCGGTGCCGTCTTGGGTTTTGAACGTGCTCATAGGGCTCTCCTGAAGTGTCCATTGTCATCGGGAAGAAAACGCAGCAAGCATCTTCTCTATAACTACTATCTGCCTGGAATATGACGGCGCATTGGATGGCTGTGCTGGGTTGCAGATTTGCTTAAAGAGGTAAGCACGGTTCTCAATTTTGTCGACACAAACCACATGTACCGACGCCCTGGGATAAGCTCGCGGCGCTTACCCCTTTGCCCTTTGCTGGAGCCTTGCATGCGCCTTTCCCGTTCTATGGCCATCGCCCTTGTGGTGCTGCTGGGCAGCAGCACCAGCGCCCTGGCCCGCGACCAATTTCGCGTGTGCTGGAGCAACGACGCCAGCGCGTTGCCCTGGGGCTATGCGGCGCAGCAGAAAATCGTCGACAAGTGGGCCAGGAAGTACCGCATCAGCATTGACCTGGTGCGCGTCGACGACGCCACCGATGCGGCCAAGCAATACACCGCAGGCCAGTTCGATGGCTGCACCATGAATAACCTCCAGGCCCTGTCCCTGCCCGCCGCAGCCGGAATCGATACCACGGCGCTGCTGATCAATAACTTCTCCGCAGGCAACGACGGCATTCTGCTGCGCGGCAAAAACCTGCGGGCGCAAGACCTCAAGGGCAAAGAAGTGCATCTGGCGAAAAATTCGGTGGCGCATTACCTGCTGGTACGTGCGCTGGAGTCGGTGCAATTGAGCGAAGACGATGTGAGCGTAACGCCCACCGCCGAGGCCGATCTGCTGGCAGCGTATGGCGCCGGCGATATCGCTGCAGTGGCGGCCTGGAACCCGACGCTGGCGCGGCTCAAGGCCGCGGGCGACAGCACCTTGGTGTTCAGCTCGCACCGCATTCCTGGAGAAATAGTCCAGCTGCTCGCGGTCAACACCGACACCCTGCGCGCCAACCCGGCCCTGGGCCGGGCACTGACCGGGGCGTGGTTCGAAACCATGCAACGGATGCGCGCCACGGACGACAAAGGCGCCGCCACCCTCAGCGCTATTGCCAAAGGTGCGGGTATCGAGCTGGAAGACTACGAGGCCCAGCGCCGCAAAAACCGCTCGTTCTACTCCGCCCGCAGCGCCGTGACCTTTGCCGAAAGTCCGGGGCTGCCGGCGGCCATGGAACGGATGAGCGCCTTCGCCTTTAGCCACGGCATGCTCGGCAAAGCCACCAGCGCGCAGAGCATTGGGATTTCGTTTGCCAATGGCGTGGTGATCGGTAGCCCGGCGAATATCAAACTGCGCTTTGATTCGGCGTTTATGCAGGTGGCGGCGGATGGGCGGTTGTAGATCTGTGGTGGATCATCCCCCTCACCCTAGCCCTCTCCCCGAGGGGCGAGGGGACTAATTGGGGTTGCAGCAAGGTCGCAGTTCAGCTCCCCTCTCCCGCCTGCGGGAGAGGGGCTGGGGGTGAGGGCCGCCTTACCGCGCCAAGCCACGCAAATGCAGGAAACCAAACAGCAACACCTGCGCCCGTTCCAGCCACGGAAACGCCTGGCGCTTGAGGCGGCTGTTGAACAGCAAGGCTTCGCCGACATGGGCGGCGAACAGCACGCCGGTCACCAGTAACAACGGCCGGTGCAGCGGTTCACCAAAGGGATAGATGATGTTGAGCAGCGCCATCAGCCAGAACATGGCGAGGGCGCCTTTGAGGAAGGACATCAGGTGCATGGGTGTTCCTTGTTGGGGTGTAGGTTGAACCCAACGATACGTTGCAACTCAGCCCACTCACCCCGCACTTTTGGGTAGGTTGGGTTGAACGACGTGAAGCCCAACGATACGCCTGAGTCCGCCCCACCAGCGCCGCCAAACAGACCACTACCGTTACCTCTCAATCGTCCAGTCTGGCAGCGGCAATAGGCCTGAGCGCAACGTATCGTTGGGCTTCGCCTTTAGCTCAACCCAACCTACCGCACCCGCTCGATGGCCGGCATCGTCCACGTGCCGGACAGAATCGCCGCCTCCGGCCAGTACAGCCGTGCAGTCAGGGCGAAGCCACCCTCTTTTGGAATCGGCAGCCAGTTGCCTTGCCATTCGCTGGCCGGGGCATCGGCTTGCAGGACGATATCCAGCGAACCATCGGCGTTGCGTTTGAGCGCGTCGCGGTCGCCCAGGGCGTAGCGGTTCAAGGGGTTGTCGACCAGGTAGCCGTCGGCGTCGTAGACGGTCACCGACCAGAACGCGCGCACCGGCGGCAACTGCCCGGCAGCGAAATGCAGGCGGTAGCGTTGGCCACCTTGCAGCGCGTTGCCCTCAGCGTCTTTGACGCCATTGGGGTACACCGCGTCTTCGCCCAGGTTGGCGCCAAACCCGGCCATGGCCACCGCCGCACGCAAGCCGTACTCGCTGCCATAACGACCAACTTGCGCCGGTGGCACCCGCCAGCCGGCTTTCAGGTCGACCGGGTGGGCGATCACGTCTTGCAGCTTGCGCTCGGCCAGCCAGATACCCAGCGCCACCGCACGTTGTTGCAACCAGCCCCACGCCGGCACCTCAGCTCCGGGCTGCACACCCAAACGCGCCAGGCCTTGCAGCGCCGGCTGATCCAGGGTGGCCGACGGCGGGTTGCTGGCCATCAAGCGCGCCAGGCGTTGGAAGAAGTCGCGGCTCTCCAGCGCGCGCATCTGGAACAGCGGCGGCACGCCGCGCTCGACCTTCACCGGCGGCACCAGCGACGCCGAACGTTTGCCCTGCTGCCACTCACTCAGCGGCGTCAGGCTGATCTGCTGCTGAATACCGTGCACCGTGTCGTAATCGCCCACGCCATTGGTTTGCAGTCGGCCGAGCAGCCAGGCAATCGCCGTCGGCGAGCGCAATAGCAACATGCCTTCCGGCACCGTGCCCTTCCAATTCGGCCCGACCAGCAAATAGGTGGCCGCGTCCTTGCCCGTGGTACGCGGGCCCAGCGAGGCATAGACGTTGGTCCAGGCATCGAGAAACTGCATCACGTTGTAGCGCTCGGTGGCTGGCATCTCGAACACCAGCGCCTGCTCGCTCAGGTCCAGCCACGCCACCGAATACAGGGTGTCGACGTTGGGCCGGACGATCTCGCGAAAGTGCGCGTCGGGGAATTTCTGCACGTGCACCAGGTGCTGGGTAGGCGCCAGGCTGCGGTTAAAGCCGTCGCGGGTGATTTCAGTAATCACCAGCGGGTAGCCAAACACATAACCTTCGGCGGCATCACGAATCACCTGGCGCTGGCTGAACAGCACGGCAGCCGCCAGCACCACGAGCACCACCAGCGCCAGCACGGTTCTAAACCACCGCCGCGACGTCAAAGAAACGCTCATCTCAACGCACCGTCAGGTTGATCGGGCTGTCGCTGAAATCGAAGCAGCCGAGGAAGGTTTTGATCTCCAGCAGGTTGCCATCGACCTTCACATCGCCCAGCACCGCGCCCTTGAGCAGGCTGTTCTGGCCGCTGATCACGGTGTCCAGGTAGGTTTTATCCAGGGTCAGTTTCAGCGTGGTGCCTTCAGGAATACCGGGGTGCAGTTGCACCACGCCACGGCGCACTTCCAGCGCCCACTGTTGGTTGATATCGGGGAAGCTGAAGCCCAGGGTCAGGTTTACATCGGCGGATTTCTCCGGGTCGATGCGGGTGATCCAGTTCTGCAGAAAGACTTTCACCGGCAGGTTTTTCAGCATGTCCGGCGACAGGAAGGTGCCACGCAGACGCTTGGCCATCTCCGTCAGTTGCTCTTCCCCCAGGCTGCCTTCCAGCTCCATGGCGCTCATCAGGTACCAGTTGCGCCAGTTGATGTTCATCTGCGCATAGCCCAGCTTGCGGAAGCTGCGGGCCTTGATATCGCGGGCCAGTTTGTCCTCGTGGTCGATGCGGATCACATAGCTGGCCAGCTCCGCCGCCCATTGATAATCGCCTTTCAGGTAGGCATCGCCAGCGGCCAGCAGCACCTTGTCGTGGCCTCCCATCAGCTCGACGGTGCGCTTGGCTTTTTCCACTGGCGGAATCGGGTCGAGGTCCACCGGGTCGCCTTTGAACCAGCCCAGGTAGCCTTCGTAAATCTGCCGCACGCTGTGTTTCACCGTGCCGTAGTACTCACGCAGATAGGGGGTGTAGCCGGCCAGGTGCGGCGGCAGTTTGACCTTCTCGACCAGCTCGTCGGGGGTCAGCCCCTTGTTCATCCAGCGCACGGTCTGGTCGTGGATATAGGCGATGCCGTCGCGGGTCATGCGCAGCACTTCTTCCACCTGATCCACACCACTTACCGGGCGGCCATGGGACGGTACCAGGTACTGGGCATGGAAGCTGCGCAGCAGATCGAGGCTGTTGACCCAGGCCACCGGGTCACGGAATTTGGCACCGCGCAGGGTGTGGATATTCGGCAGGGTCGGGCCCTGGTCGACCTCGGCACTAAGCAGTACGCCGCTGCCGGGGATATACATGACGATCTCGTCCGGTGCCTCGCTCGGTGCCCAGCGGAACTGCACCGGCAGGCCGGCGATGGTGGTGTCGAGTTGGTCCTTGAAGGTGATGGTGGGAGCAATAAAAGTGCTCTGCCCGCCGACCGCAATCGGGCCGATGCCACCGTTCATATCCTTGCGATCCGCCGCGTTCAGCGCCGCACCAAAGGTGTAGGCCGAGCGCATGGCCAGGATCGGGCCAACCAGCGCGCCCTGGGTGACCACGTTATCCAGAAGAGTTTCATGGGCGTAGATCTGCACCTCGCCGCTTTTCACCTGTTGTTCGGTGACAAAGCCTTTCACGCCGTTGATATGGTCGGGGTGGAAGTGGCTGTAGACGATGGCCTTGACCGGCTTGTCGCTGATCTTGCGGAACTCGGCAAATACCTTGGCGGACTCTTCCGGCGACTCGCCAGTGTCGAAAATGATCAAGCCTTCGGGGGCGATCACCATCACGCTGTTGGCGATGCTCCAACCGACTGCCGAGTAGACGTTTTCGGTGACCTGGTAGATCTGCTTGTTGAACACCTTGGTGTGTTCGGCAAGCTCGGCGTTGATCGAAGGCTGAATGGTTTCCGCAGGCAGGTCGGCGAGAGCCGTCAACGGCAACGCCGCAGCCAGCAGCAAACCGCTGAATCGGTTGAGTGCGCTCATGGCAGAGTTTTCTTTTGTTGTTATGGACGGGCGCAGCGTGGCAAAGGCAGACTGATAATTCCAATGCAAAATTTTCCAGCTTTTGATGCGAGATCCGCATGAATGACCTGCGCCAGCTTCGCCATTTCGTCGCCGTTGCCGAGTACGGCCATTTCGCTCGCGCCGCCGAGGCGATCAACCTCAGCCAGCCGGCGCTGTCGCGCAGCATCCAGGCGCTGGAAGCCAGCCTGGGTTGCCAACTGCTCGACCGTGGTCCGCGCAACGCGGTGCTCACCGCCCATGGCCAGCTTGTTCTAGAGCATGCGCGGCGACTGCTGCAGGCCAGCCGCTCGATGCACAACGCGGTCAGCCAACTGGCCAATCTGGAAGCCGGCGAATTGCGCCTGGGTGCCGGCCCCTACCCCGCTGCACGCCTGATTCCGCGAGCCCTTGGCCAACTGGTGACGCGCTTTCCCAAGGTTCATGTGCAATTGGTCATCGACGGCTGGCTGCCGCTGCGCGAGCACCTGCTTAACGACAGCCTGGAAATGTTCGTCGCCGATATCCGCGAGTTCGTCAGCGACCCGTTGCTGCATATCGAAGCGCTGCACAGTTACCCCGGGGTATTTTTTTGCCGGCCCGGTCATCCCTTGTTAAGCGAGACTGAAATCGACCGGGAAAAACTCAGCCGTTATCCCCTGGCTGGCACCCAACTGCCCGACGTAGTGGCAGCCGCCCTCGGCCAGCTCAGTGGACGCCAGCAACTGCTGGAGATCGAATGCAATAACTTTCTGGTGCTCAAGGCGCTGGTGGCCAGCAGCGATGTGATCAGCATGTCGCCCTGGGATGTGGTGGCCGACGATATACAGGCTGGACGCCTGGAAGCAATTGCGCTAAAGAGCCCGCAGCCGATACAGCAATCGGCTTACGGCGTGGTGACCCGCGCCGGGCATAGCCTGTCGCCGGCGGCGCAGGCGATGCTGGAAGAGATAAGGCGGGAGGATAGTGCGACTGGCGATGCGCGTTAGCCCTTTGTGGGAGGGACCGCGCCACGTTCCCTACCGCGAGTAATAGCCCACCGCGACCATATAGTTACCCACCTTCTCCAGGTACGCATGCTTGTGTTCGTTGCGCGCCGTCACCGGGTTGCGCCACAGGTACTCCAGCTCGCCTTTGCCGTGCTTGTTGGCGGCATCCAGCATACGCTGGCCGACCTCTACGCCATCCGGTGCTTTCAGACTGGTGAAGTCGGTGCCGATCAACCGGCGGTTGTAGCCATGGGCGACGAAGCGTTTGCTGTTGAGGTCGACCACAAATACGTAGAGGTCATCCTGCAGATAGCGCGGGTCGAGATCATTGATGGCCTCGAAGGTGGTCTTGGGGTCTTTGTTGATGGCGACCACCGCCTCACCCAGGAGTTTTTTCGCCGCCGCCGGAGTGGCCCGGGGCAGGTAGTAACCGACGGCCAGAATGCGGTCGTTGATGCGTTGGTAGTAGGTGTGTTTGCGCTCCACCTTGCCGTCCTGTCGGTTGACCCAGCGGTACTCGGCCTCGCGCATCTCCCCTTCCGGCTCGCTGATGGCACGGGCAAAGGCTTTTTTCATATCTTCATCCAGGGTGGCCGACACATCGCGGCCCACCAGCATCACTGAAGGCCCGCCACTGGCCAGCATCACGCCCTGGGTGTTGACCACATACACATACAGCTGGCCGGTGACGAACTCGCCCTGCCGACTGAATGCCGCCAGCGCCGCATCGCCGTTTTTCTCGTAGTAATCCACCGCTTTGAGCAGCAGCGCCTTGGCGTTCTGGGCTTCTTCCTGATAGGCGGCGTCGGACTGGGCCAGCGCATTAAATCCGCACAACGACAACAACAGCGTCAACAGCATTCGGGTGGCCAGGGTCATTGAGAAACTCCGCAGGGGATGGGCTTGCTGTCCAGTGTAGACAGCAGCTGCCCATATCATCACATGCATTACCCGCTGTCCTCAGGCAAAGGGCAGCGGCCCGGGAAATTCGCCAATCGGCAGCCAATGGGTAATCAACCCGATGTCGTCCTGCCAGTGATGCAGCAGCAAGGCCGGGGGTTCGATATAGGACGCCTCGTCGGCATCCGCCCGCAGTCGCAGGGCAATTGCTGTGGTGGTGCTGGGCGCGGTACACAGCAAGGTGCCGGCAAAGCGCAGCTGCATAAAACGGTGGATATGCCCGCACACCACGCGCTCCACCTGAGGATGCCGAGCGAGCACGGCGGCCAGACGCGGGCCGTGGTGGCAGGCGTAGAGATCGATATAGGGGATGCCACTGGCAAAGGGTGGTTGGTGCAGCATTACCAGGGTCGGGCGGTGGGGCTCGGCGGCCAACGTTTGTTCCAGCCAGGTGGCGGCCGCGTCGTCGAAGTCGCCGTGATGCAGGCCGGGGATGGTGATATCCAGAGCAACAATACGCACGGGGCCGTACTGCTCGGCGACAAAGTGCAGCGGACCGCTGGCCGGCAGATAGCCGGAATCGGCAAAGGCCGCGCGGAAGGCTTCGCGCTCGTCGTGGTTGCCGGGGATCAGCAGTAACGGCTGCTGGATGCCTTTCAGCAGTTGCTTCGCGTGGGCATAGGAGGCCGGCGACCCATCATCGATCAGGTCGCCGGTGATGATCACCACATCGGGCGGCGGATCCAGCGCCGCCACTTGCGCGACCGCGGCGAGGAACATGGCGTTGGAATCCACCAGGCCTTGGTATAGCTCGCCAGCGGGGCAGATATGCGGGTCAGACAATTGCGCGATAAGCATCCCAGGCTCCGCTGCGGAGTTGAAAGACACTGATGCAGCAATTGTCGTACCGAGTAACGGCAAGCGCGGCTCAAGCCCCTCCCACGGAGGGGCATTTGTGGAAGGGGCCTTAGCCGCGAGCTGTTGGTGTGCCTACTTACCCCTGAGCATGCTGCCGAGCACCTCATCGCGCCGAATCCAGGCATGGAACAACGCCCCGGCCAAGTGCAGCAACACGGTGGCAAACAACAGGTACGCCAGATAGCTGTGCAGCTTGCGCAGCATGGCGAAGGTCGGTGCATCGGCGGCCAACAGCGCTGGCAGACGCACGTTGCTGCTAAGCATCAGCGGGTCGCCAGCCGCAGAAATCATCGCCCAGCCCACCAGCGGCAAGGCCAGCATCAAGGCATACAACAACACATGGGAGAGCTTGGCCGCCAGCTTCTGCACGCTGGGCAAATCGGCGGGCAACGACGGCGTGACATGGGTGATACGCACGCCCAGACGGACGATTACCAGCAGCAGAACGGCGATGCCCAGGGGCTTGTGCAGATTGATCAACCACTGGTGGCGCTCGGACACCGAGGCCACCATACCCACGCCGATAAACAGCATGGCAATGATCATCACGGCCATCAGCCAATGCAGCACCCGCGCCGCTGCGCAGAAGTGTTGAGTACTCATGGGCGTTGCTCCTGGGCGGTGCTGGCGGTGTGCGGCAGCGATTCAACTTCACCAGCGCGGCGTTGATAGGAGGCCGCGTAGGCGGCCGAACGGGCGGCCAGCAGCGGGTCGTCCGAACCAGCGATGCCACTCGGTAAAATCAACGGGTCGTAGTTGATGTCGCGGCATTCGCCGCTCTCTTGCGTCTGTTCGTGTTCGATCACCAGGGTGCCGGCATTCACTGTGCGGTGTTCGCCGCTCCAGGCTTTGCTGGCGTCATTGCTGGGGTCACCGGGGTTGGCCAGGGTCAGCACCAGGCTCCAGCGTTGTGGGCCGTTGGCCAGACGCTGTTGCAGGTCGGCTTGCAGGTAATCGTCGGCCTGGGGCGGCGCGCCATCCGCCTGGGCGCTGGCGACCATGCTCCAGCGCACGGTCTGGCGTTGCCCGGCGGCGTTGGTCAGGTAGAAGGCGTTGACGCTGTTATAGGTTTCGGTGGCGAAGCTGGCCGCCGGCTTGGCGGTTTTCACCCAGGCGAGAAAGGCACCGGTTTCCGGATGCGCGGCAAAAAATGCGCCGGCCTTTTGCGGATTCGGTTTGCCGGTGGCGGGGTCCGGCGCGGTGGCTTGCAGCAAGCCGAAAAACGCCTCCGGCGTACCGACTGGAAACACCGCCATGCTGTTCATGCCGGTGCGCCATTGCTGGCCGTTGGCTTGTTGAAAACGCAGCGCCATGCTGCGTAGCGGTGCCGCGCTGTCCGGTGAATACGGGTTACCGGTGGGCAAGGAAAAACGCCCCTGCACCGGAGTACGGGGGGCGGAAAACACTTCCGCCGACGACAGCTCGGCACCAGCACCATTGCTCTCGAAATAGCCGCTCACGCAGATGCCCTTGGGGTGATTGCGGCGGTAGCCGGGGTGCTCGCCATTGTTGTGCTCCAGCACATCGACGAGCCGCTTCGGGGTAACCCGCTCGGGGCTGAAATAGCCGCCGGTATAAGCCAGGGCAGCGGCGATCAATAAAGTCACGGTGCCAATGGCACCCAGGCGCAGGGCCAGGTTGACGGGGCTTAAAGGTGGGCGGTGCTGCGGATCACTGTCGGCCATGGGAAGCTCCAGAGTCAGGCGAAGGTGCAGTCAGACGCAGCGCCGCAGACTTTATTCCCGGCGCGGCGATTTAATTTTTTTCAGCGTGGCGGGAATAATTGCTGCGCGCCGGCGTCTTGCTGAGCACACTCTGCTTCTCTGCCCGGAATCCGAACCGCCATGCACGGCATCGATGACCAACTGCGTGAACTGCTGCCCAGGCTGCGCCGCTTCGCCCTGTCGCTGACGCGCAACGCCAGCAGCGCCGACGATCTGGTCCAGGCCAGCCTGGAAAAAGCCCTGGGGGCCTGGGCCGGCAAACAGCCACAGGGCGATCTGCGCAGCTGGTTGTTTGCCATCCTCTATCGCCAGTTTCTCGATGCGCAGCGCAGCGCCAGCCGCTACCGGCGCCTGCTGGAACTGTTTACCGGCACCCCGGACGAACACCATGTGCCGTCGGCCGAGCGCACGGTGGTGGCGCAAACCACCCTCGCCGCTTTCGAGCGCCTGCCCTATGAGCAACGGGCGATGCTGCTCTGGGTCACGGTGGAGGGCCTGCGCTATCAGGAAATCGCCGATATCCTCGGCGTGCCGATTGGCACCGTGATGTCCCGTTTGTCCCGCGCGCGTCAGGCCTTGCGCCAGCTCAGCGAGGGCGAAATCACCACCCCTGCCCTACGGGTTCTGAAATGATCACTCTGCCCCCCAGCGAACAGGATTTGCATGCCTATGTGGACGGCCATCTGAACGAGGCCGAACGCGAACAGGTGGCCCTGTATCTGGCGACCCACGTTGACGTCGCCGCGCAGGTGCGCGCCTGGCAACAGGATGCCCAGCACCTGCGCGCAGCCCTCAGCGGTGCCCTGCAACTGACGCCCAACCCGCAACTGGACCCCGCCGCCATTCGCCACGGCCTGCGCCGCCAACGCAGCGGTCACTTCGCCACCGCCGCCCTGCTGCTGATTGCCGTCAGCCTCGGCGGTGTCGGTGGCTGGCAGGCGCGCACCCTCAACTTCGCCAGTCATATGCTGCCCATGGCCGACGCCGTGCAGGCCTACCGCATGTTCGCGGTCAAGGACGGCATGGCTGCTGACTGGAGCGCCAGCCGTGGTGATGCGCAGAGCTGGCTGGACCAGCACTTCGCCCGCGCCGACCGGATTCCCGACCTGGCGGCTGCCGGTTTTCAACCGGTGGGCGGGCGGATGATCAGTACCGAACAGGGCGCTGCGGCGATGCTGGTGTACCAGGACCCGAACGGGCGCAAAGTGAGTTTCTATATTCGCCCGCCCGGCCCCCAGCATTACCTGCTGAGCCGTGGCGCACGGCGCGATGGCGAGCTGCAGGCCGATTACTGGTCCAGCGCCGAGTACAACTATGCGTTGGTCACGCCGGCGGATGATCCGGCGGCTGCGCGGGTACGCCAGACCCTCAAGCAATCGATCTGAGCGGCAAAAAATGCGTGCGGGCCCGCGGCCAAACATGGCCCGGCGGCAGCAGGTAAGGTGGCGCAGCCTGGCAGGCGTCTGCGCCTGCCATAGCCTTCTGTTGAGCCGGATTGCGAGCCGTAGATGACAACAACCCCACTCACACGCGGTAGTGCTCTGGTGGTCGGTGCCGGGGTGGTCGGCATTGCCACCGCCCTGTGGCTGCAACGCCACGGCTGGAGCGTGACCCTGCTGGACCGCCAACCGCCCGGCACCGCCACCTCGTTTGGCAATGCCTGCACCTTTGCCACCTACTCAGTGGAACCGGTGGCCACGCCCGGTATCTGGCGTCAGGCACCGGCCCTGTTGCTCAAGCCGGACAGCCCGCTGAAAGTGCGGCCTGCCTATCTGGGCAAGATCGCGCCGTGGCTGTGGCAGTTTCTGCGCCACTCCAGCGCGCAGCGGGTGCAGGCCATCAGCCGTGATCTGGATAGCCTGCTCAAGCCGTGCATGAGTTCCTGGAGCACCTTGCTGGACGACGCCCAGGCCCATCACCTGGTCCGCCATGACGGTTCGCTGTATATCTTCGAGGCCCACGAACGCCAGGTGGCGCAGGACATGCTGGCGTACCACCGGCCCTTCGAGGTGCCGATTCGCCTGGTGGAAAACGCCGAGCTGCATGCCCTCGAGCCGGCGCTGAATAGCCGTGCGGCGCTGGGTGTCGAGCTGCCGGGGGTAAGCCGCACACTCGACCCTTATGCGCTGAGCCTGTGTCTGCTGCAGCGCTTTGTTGCCTTGGGTGGGCGCTTCGAGCGTGGCGAGTTGCGGGATATTCAACGCAGCACAACCAACCCTGAGCAGGTCCGCGCGCTGCTCTCCAGCGGTCAGACGCTGACGGCCGAGCGCGTGGCGCTGTGTACCGGGGCCTGGTCGAAACAGCTGGCCCAGTCGTTGGGCGATGAGCTGCCGCAAGATACCGAGCGCGGTTATCACGTGCTGTTCGAACAGGCCGGCGAAGTGCTCAACCGCCCGCTGTGCTGGGGCGCTGGCGGTTTCTATATGACGCCGATGGCGCAGGGTTTGCGGGTGGCCGGCACGGTGGAATTTGCCGGTACCGAGGCCGCCCCGGACCCGCGGCGCTACCGCTACCTGGCCCAGGGCGCGCGGCGTTTTCTCAACCTGCAGCACGAGCCGTCGTCGCAGTGGATGGGCTTTCGTTCGTCGATGCCGGACAGCAAGCCGGTGGTGGGCCAATCACGGTTGTTGCCGCAGGTGTTCTACAACTTCGGCCATGGCCATGTAGGGCTGACACTGGCTGCGGTGACCGGGCAGTTGCTGGCGGAGTTGGCCAGCGGCCTGCCAACCTCGGTGCCTCTGGCACCTTTTTCGCCGCGAAGGTTTGCCTGATTTATCGGTGTGTTCGCCGAAATCTGCTGCCGGAAATCGCGGCGCAAGCCGCTCCTACAGGAGAGCCCGGTGTCTAGCCCGGGGCTTTTGGCGACCATCAATTTGAGCAATATCAACTACCAACACCATGCGTTTCTCAAGGGAGCGGTGACAGCACAAGCTTGGCCCCGAAGTCACTCACAACCCCCTTGAGGAACACACCATGAAAACCATCGTTACCGCTTCCCTGCTCACCGCCTTGTTGACCGGCACCGCCTTCGCTGGCGCTGATGTAAACCACCGCTACGAAGCCGCCACCAGCCAGCAGACCACCGAGCAAAGCAAAACTGTCAAAGCCGATGACACCACCCAAGCCGTCGATAAAAAACTCGATAGCGAAGAGCAACGTTGGGGTCAGCCACGCTGGTGGCATTGATGGGCAACACTTCGACAAGGGCGCCAATTGGGCGCCCTTGTCGTTTCTGGGTTTCTGAATTTTGCGGCGCCTAACCACTGGTCCTGTTTATCGAACGACGGCAATTGGCCGCCACTCCACTCTGGGTAACTCACAGAAATGGAGCATCGATGATGAGCAAATTACCTTTCCCTGCCTTATTACTCAGCGGCCTGCTGGCCGCCTCCTCCGCCACCCTGGTGATGGCCGCGACCGTCAGCCCCGGCAATGGCGTCGGAGCCCCGGAAGCCGGCACTACCGGTGAAGGCACCGGCACCTCGGCCACCGGCGCGAACAGCCCGGGCACCGGCAGCGGGACTGGTGCCACCGGCCAGGGCAGCACGGGGACCGGCACAGGCCCGGCGGGCACGGGCACCAGCACACCGGGGAACAGCACCGGCGGGACGGGAACCGGAACCGGTATCGGCGGAACGGGCACTGGCACCGGTAGCGGCACCATGAGCCCTTCTGGCGGCAGCGGCGGTAGCAGCTCCGGCAGCGGTGGCACCGGCACAGGCGGCACGGGCACCGGGGGTACCGGTGGTGGCTCTGGTGGGTCCGGCGGTGGCGGCGCAGGTGGTGGCAGCTGATGCCTTTAGCAGTTGACCATGGCCAGCCGGGCACGCCCAGCTGGCCATTTTTTTTGCTTTAGCAAACCCCGCAGCGGACTTACCGCCTCAACGCTTTGCAGGTATAACGGCAGCGCTGCGTTGTTGCAGCCAGCCAATCCATGGACGTGCCCAGCGTAGTCGGGCCGGAGACCTTGCGTGATCAAACCCCTGCGTATTGCCATTGTTGGCGCCGGACCTGCGGGCCTTGCCGCGGCCCTGTACCTGAAACGCGCCGAGCATCAGGTCAGCCTGTTCGAGCGTTTTGCCGAAGCCGCCCCGCTCGGCTCCGGGCTGATTCTGCAGCCCACCGGCCTGAGCGTGCTGGAGGACCTCGGGCTGTTCGCCGAGATCGCCCAACTGGGCAGCCGCATCGACCGTTTGCAGGGTGCCGATGCCCACTCCGGGCGCACGGTGCTGGACGTCCGGTATGCGGCGATCAAGGGCGGCCGCTATGGCATCGCCGTGCACCGCGCCGCGTTGTTCCATGTGCTGATGCAGGCGGTGCAGCGCGAAGGCATTGCCCTGCAAACCGGGTTGGATATCAGCCGCCTGGACACCACGGGCGATCACGCCTGGCTGCTCAGCGAAAGCGGCCAACGCGTCGGCCCCTTCGACCTGGTGGTGGATGCCAGCGGCTCGCGTTCCAAACTCAAAGCCCAGGCCCTGCGCCCGGCCGAACCCAAACCGCTGGTGTATGGCGCCTTCTGGGCCTCGTTGCAGGCCGACAGCGCGGCATTGAGCAGCAACGCCCTGGTGCAGCGCTACCACCGGGCAACCACCATGCTCGGCGTGCTGCCCATTGGCCAGGCGCAGCCCGGCGGGACTTCGATGAGCGCGTTTTTCTGGAGCACCAAACCCGATCAGGTTGAGCACCTGATCAAGGGCGGAATCAATCGCTGGAAGGATCAGGTGGCGACCCTATGGCCGGCGTGTGAAAGCTATCTGCAGCAGATCAATGGCTTCGACGATATGACCCTGGCCCGCTACGGCCACCACACCCTGGCCATGCCCGTGGGGCGCAGCCTGGCGATCATCGGCGATGCCGCCCACTCCACCAGCCCGCAACTGGGCCAGGGCGCCAATATGGCCCTGCTCGATGCCCGTGCGCTGGTGCATGCGCTGAACACCAGCAGCGACCTGGCCAGCGCCCTGCCCCGTTATGCGGCGTCGCGGCGTTTGCATGTGCGCACCTTTCAGGCCCTGTCGGCGGCGTTTACGCCCTTCTATCAATCCGACTCACGGCTGCTGCCGCTGCTGCGCGATCGGGTGATGGCGAACCTGTCGAAGATTCCACCGGCACCGCAGATTCTGGCGGCGATGGTGGCGGGGACGTTGGTCGACCCGTTTGGGCCGATTGGGTTGAAGGAAAGACACTGGGGTGTTTGTTTGCCGGAAGAAGCTGATCCCCTCCAGCATTCTGGATTCCCGCCTGCGCGGGAATGACGGAGGTGCTCAACCTATCACCGTCATCCCAGCGAAGGCTGGGATCCAGAATGGCGGGAAATTCACCGATGTCCGTCTCGCCTTAAAACCCAGCAATCTCGCGCAACCGATACCACGACATACCCAACGCCAGCAGTGGTGTGCGCAGCAGTTTGCCGCCTGGGAATTTCATATGCGGCACGCTGGCGAACAGGTCGAAGCCGGTGCTGTCCTGACGGCAGATGGCTTCGGCCAGCAGACGCCCGGCCAGGTGCGTGGTGTTCACCCCGTGGCCGGAATAGGCCTGGGCGAAGTACACATTGGTTTCCCCAGGCAAACGCCCGATCTGCGGCAAGCGGTTGGCACCGATGCCGATGGTGCCGCCCCAGGCGAAGTCGATGCGGGTTTCCGCCAGTTGCGGGAACACCCGCAGCATCTTCGGGCGCATATAGCCGGCGATGTCCTGGGGGTCGCGACCGGAATAGTGGCAGGCACCACCAAACAGCAGACGACGGTCGGCGGAGAGGCGGAAGTAATCCAGACCGACACGCTGATCGCACAGGGCGCGATTGCCCGGAATCAACTGCTCGGCCTGCGCCGGGCTGAGTGGCTCGGTGCCGATGATATAGCTGCCGGCGGGCAGCACCTTGCCGCTCAATTCAGGCACCAGACCGCCCAGGTGGGCGTTGCCGGCCAGCACCAGGGCGTTGGCACGGACCATACCCGAGGCGGTATGCACCTTGACCTTGGCACCGTATTCAATGCGCTGGGCGGCGCTGTTTTCATAGATCCGCACCCCCAGCCTGTGGGCCACGGCTGCTTCACCAAGGGCCAGGTTGAGCGGATGCAGATGGCCGGAACCGCTGTCGATCATGCCGCCGACAAACACCTTGGAACCCACCACGCGGTCCATCTGGCCCGGTTCGATCAGGGTCAGTTGATGGCCGTAGCCCATGCGTTCCAACGCCTGTTTGTCTTCGATAAAACCTTGGTAATGCTGCGGGGTATTGGCCAGGTCGCAGTAGCCCCAGGACAGATCGCAATCGATAGCGTACTTGGCCACGCGCTGGCGGACGATTTCCACCGCTTCCAGGCCCAGGCGCTCCAGGGTGGCAACGCCATCGCTGCCAATCTGCCCGGCAAATTTCGACAGGTCATGACCGACGCCGCGAATCAGTTGGCCGCCATTGCGCCCACTGGCCGCCCAGGCGATCTGCCGGGCTTCCAGCAGCACCACCGTAAGGCCGCGCTCGGCCAGTTCGATGGCGGTGTTCAGGCCGCTGAAACCACCGCCGACAATGCACACATCGCAGTCTTGTGAACCGTTGAGCACGGGAAAGTCGATCTGTTTATTGCGCGTAGCGTGGTAGTAGGAGGCGGTGTGGGCAGTCGCGGCTGCACCGCTGAGAGAAGAATTCTGGGACATACAGAGGCCTAGCAAATGTGTTTCCAGGAATCGAGGCTAAAGCCTAGATGCTGTTGATCTCGTAGGAGCGGCTTCAGCCGCGATGCGCGTCAGCGCCATCGCGGCTAAAGCCGCTCCTACGGGTGGACGCGGCGCGCGCTTAGCGACCGGACTTGTAGTTGTTCCATGCGCGGGTGGTCCAGCGCATCACGGCACTGGTCCATTCCGAGGAAACGTAGAGCTTTTTCAGCACCTCGTCCGACGGGTAGATGGATGGGTTCTGGCGAATTTCCGGGTCCATCACCGTATCAGCCGCCTGGTTGGCGTTGGCGTAACCGACAAAGTCGCTGACCTGGCTGATCACGTCAGGCTTGAGCAGGTAGTTGATGTAGGCATGCGCCTCGGCGACGTTTTTCGCGTCGGCGGGAATAGCCAGCATGTCGAACCACAGGTTGGCACCCTCTTTGGGCACCACATAGGCGATCTCGATACCGTTCTTGGCTTCCTGGGCGCGACTCATGGCCTGGAAGGCATCGCCCGAGTAGGCGAAGGCTACGCAGATGTTGCCGTTGGCCAGGTCCGCGACGTATTTGGAGGAGTGAAAGTAGGTGATATAGGGGCGAATGGCGTCGAGCTTCTTCTGCGCCTCTTTATAGTCTTCCAGCTTGTCGCTACGCGGATTTTTGCCCATGTAGTTGAGGACGGCCGGGTAGATCTCGTCCGGCGAGTCCATAAAGGACACCCCGCACGCTTTCAGCTTTTGCAGATTTTCCGGTTCGAACAGCACGGCCCAGGAGTCGATGCTGTCCACGCCCAGCACTTCCTTGATCTTCGCCACGTTGTAGGCGATGCCGTTGGTGCCCCACAGGTACGGCACGGCATATTGGTTGCCAGGATCGTTTTCCTGCAGGCGCTCGAGCAATTGCGGGCTGAGGTTTTTAAAGTTGGGCAACAGGCTCTTGTCCAGCTTCTGGAACACCCCGGCACGGATCTGCCGGCTAAGAAAGTGGTTGCTCGGCACGACCACGTCGTAACCGGTATGGCCAGCCAGCAACTTGCCTTCCAGGGTTTCGTTGGAGTCGAACACGTCGTACACCGGGGTGATACCGGTTTCCGCCTGGAAGTCTTTCAAGGTGGTCTTGCCGATGTAATCGGTCCAGTTGTAAACGTTCACCACGCCAGCGGCATACACGCCGCCGCTGAGCAGCAAGACGCTGCCAGCCAGCACTGTTTTGATCAGTGAATTGCTCATTGAGACACCCCTATCAGGTTGTTGTTTTTACACGCTCAGCAGCAGGAACTCGCGCTCCCAGGAACTGATCACGCGCTTGTAGTTTTCGTGCTCGGCGCGTTTCACGGCGACATAGGCGGCCGGGAAACGCTGGCCCAGGTATTCCTTGACCATGGTCGATTGCTCCATGCATTCCAGCGCCTGTTCCAGGGTCAGCGGCAGGCGCAGGTTGCGGCGTTCGTAGCCACGGCCCACCACCGGCTCGCTCGGGCTGAGGCCTTCGACCATGCCGACGTAACCGCACAGCAAGCTCGCCGCCAGGGCCAGATAGGGGTTGGCGTCGGCACCCGGCAGACGGTTTTCCACACGCATGTTTTGCGGATCGGATTCCGGCACACGCAGGCCGACGGTGCGGTTGTCTGCGCCCCACTCGACGTTCACCGGTGCCGAAGTGTCCGGCAGGAAGCGGCGGAACGAGTTCACGTTGGGGGCGAACAGCGGCAGGGTTTCCGGGATGTACTTCTGCAGCCCGCCGATATGACCGAGGAACAGCTCGCTCATGCTGCCGTCTTCGTTGGCGAACACACTTTTGCCGGTGTTCAGATCCACCACGCTCTGGTGCAAGTGCATGGCACTGCCCGGCTCGCCGGTCATCGGCTTGGCCATAAAGGTGGCGGCCACGTTATGGCGCAGCGCGGCTTCGCGCATGGTGCGTTTGAACACGAAAATCTGGTCGGCCAGCTGCAGCGCGTCACCGTGACGGAAGTTGATTTCCATCTGCGCAGTGCCCTCCTCGTGAATCAGCGTATCGAGGTCCAGGCCCTGGGCTTCGCACCAGTCGTACATATCTTCGAACAGCGGATCGAACTCGTTGGTGGCTTCGATGGAATAGGACTGGCGACCGGTTTCCTGGCGACCGGAACGGCCTACCGGCGGCTTCAACGGATAGTCCGGATCGGGGCTGCGCTCGGTCAGGTAGAACTCCATTTCCGGGGCAACGATCGGCTTCCAGTTTTTTGCGGTGTACAGCGCCAACACCTTCTTGAGGATATTGCGCGGCGACAGGTCGATGGGGTTGCCCATCTTGTCGTAGGTGTCGTGAATCACCTGGGCGGTCGGCTCCAGCGCCCACGGCACGAGGAACACAGCGTTTTCATCGGGGCGGCAGTGCATATCGATATCGGCGGGGTCGAGCAGGTCGTAGTAGACGTCGTCATCGACGAAATCGCCGGTCACCGTTTGCAACAGCACACTCTCGGGCAGGCGCATGCCCTGCTCGGCGAGAAACTTGTTGGTGGGGGAAATCTTGCCGCGAGCGATGCCGCTCAGGTCGGAGACAAGACATTCCACTTCGGTGACTTTGTTGTTATTCAGCCAAGTTTTCAGCTGTTGCAGATCGCCTTTCATAAACCCTCAGGGAGTTGTACTTGAAGGCGTCGAGTCTGCATGGCAGGCAATTGGGGCATCTATCCAGTTTGCGCAAAAGCGTCTGCCACTTTTTGGCGCATGCGACCTTTAGTCGCTAAAGCGCTTACCTAAGCTCCGCTAAAGGCTAAACAATCGCGCTGGCGAGCCCGGCCATAATCGGGCGACTGTTAATAACAAGAAAACGTAGCGAGCGACGGATAGGCGAGTCTGTTTTTAACCCCGCCTAGCCGAGTGCAGCAGTTTTCAAAGGCTCGGGAGAGCGCATGCCGATCAGGGTCCTACAAACACTCGATGTGGACCAACAGCGCACAGCCATCGATGGCTGGCAGCAGCATTACGCGCAGATGTCGGCCGGGCGCTTTCACGGCAGCATCGTGCATGCCCAATGCAATGGTGTGGAAGCCTACGAAGAGCGGATGAACACCCGCGTCGAACAGCACTTCCATGCCCCCGACAATGCTCTGGTGTTCAGCTTCGACATGGCCGATGGCACCCTGTATTTATTGAATAGCGAAAGCCAGAACACCTGGATCACCCCAGAGAACTACCGCGAAGTGGCGGTGGTGGTCGACCTCGAACTGATGGGCCATGCCAGCGGCTCGGACAGTCTCGACGGGCTGCTACTCACACCACTGAAATCGCAGCAGAGCCAGGTGTTCAGTTCCTGGTTGAGCTACGTGTTGAACAAGCTGTCGGCCACCCCGGGGGCTAGTCTGGATGCCGATCTGTCGCGGCAATTGGTGGATGACTGTTTATTCGTGCTCGACAGTTCTTCGCGCTCACTCGACCAACCGCGGCAACGGCGTCTGGCCGAAGACCGGCGGATCGTGGGTCAGGTGTTCGAACTGGCCAGTGCCTATCCAGAAGACAACTTCAACATGTTGCAACTGGCCACGGCGGCCGGGGTGACGGTGCGGCAGTTGCAGCATTCGTTTACGCAGTTCACCGGAATTACGCCGAGTGCGTGGTTACGGTTGCGCCGGTTGAATGCTGCGCATCGGGATCTGGCGCGGGCGGCACCGGATGAAACCACGGTTGCTGAGGTGGCGATGCGCTGGTCGTTTTGGCATTTGGGGCGGTTTTCGGAGGCGTATCGGGGGTTGTTTAATGAGCAGCCCAAGTGCACGTTGCAGCGGCGTGGAGGGTAGCGCCGGAGGTTTTTGTGCAGGGTGCGCTGCGCCCACCAAGCTAATCCTCTTGCGAGCAATGCTGTTCGCCACTAACCACCAAACAAACAGCAAAATACAAACAACAAAAAACCCGCCGAAGCGGGTTTTTCTCAGACCATCCCAACATCCTGTCGGCAGCCATCATGGCAATGGTCGATCGTCCCTGATCCTGAAGCACTCCCTGCGCTTCAGTGATGTGTATAGGTTAAGAAAACTCCTACAAGTATAAAAGGCGATATCCGACCCACGTGGTGTAAGCCTTTCGCTATAGCGAAGCGCCGTGTTCGCCCTCGCCCTGAGCCGAGCGCTCGCTCGGGCGAAAAGCGGGCAACCGCGAAAACCCGCCAGAACCCAGCAAAAGGCCGTGCTACAGCCCTCGCACTGCTGCTCCGGCAACAACCAACCAACAATCTGCGGTGATTCAGCGCACTCAAACCGGCGGATTCACCATACCGACTGACCGATATAGCGCAAAAAAACCAACCAAACGTCTAAAAGCACCCGCTTTGTCATCGTTTGGTAGCAGGCAGCACTTTTACTGCACAGCAAGAGTGCACAAAACGCTCTAGCGCCTGGCGCGCTTGGCCCGCAGATCGTGACCATACAGTTACAAAGCGACCGTTGATCGGACGAATGAGCGGCCAAACCCGGAACAAAACCCAAAAAAACAATCCAACCAAAGTAGGGTCAAACGCTGACTGGGCGGCATCCCGTTGGGATTTTTCTCAAAGAAAAAAATTCGTTTTCCTTGATATGTAAGGGACTTAATACAGTTCACACCTTGAGAGATAGCCTGTTGCCATCGCAAAGAAAGGCAGCATATGCTCCGCCCCCGCTGACCGACGGATAGTTTTTTTTGGAACTTTTCAATAAAAATAAACCTAAGAAAATCAGCTAGAAATCCTCGCTAATCGCGAGCGCCATGAAAGCGACACATTGCTTCGCTAGCATCGGCTTTATGCAATGGCATATTTTGTGCTTTGTGGGAATTAGGTCCTGGAGAGAGTGCGTAGGACGTTTCAACGCACAACCCCAGATATCTCAGCCAGCTTGATCTCGCGAAGTGGAGTGAAAGGTCTATGGAAAGACTCAGCACCACCCAGCCGGCCTGGTACCTCTTGCAGTGCAAAGCGCACCAAGACAGCCGCGCCGAGGACAATTTGCTCCGGCAGAATTATGTGACCTTCCGGCCGCAGCTGGTTACGCAACGCCTGTTGCGTGGCAAGCGCCAAAGCGTGCTCGAATCGCTTTTCCCCGGTTACCTGTTTATCCAGTTGAGCCACGAGGACAACTGGTCTGCGCTGCGCTCCACGCGCGGAGTCAGCCGCATCGTCAACTTCAACCACGGCCCGGCCACGGTCACCGATCAGGTGATCGAGCATTTGCGCGCGCGCTGTTCGGGAGAAACGTCCAGCCAGTTGTTCAAGCCGGGCGACAAGCTGCAAATCATCCAGGGCCCATTGAACACATTGGAAGGCATCTTCCTGTCAATGGATGGCACCGAGCGAGTGATGATCCTGCTGCAGTTATTGAGTCGTGAACAACCTGTACGCGTACCCCTGAGTCATATCAAGAGTGCCTGAGCAGGCTTGGTAAAAACGTTTCACCGAAGTTGCTTTCACCACATCGACCTACCGCGTTTTCAAGGACCATACGGGTAACCTTGGGGCGGTAGCGTGGGGGGAAGGGCTGATTTCGCGACCGGCGCCGCTGCGCCAATCCAGTACCAGGCAACCCGTACAAGGACAGCCCCATGCGCGCAGTTCATGTCACCGCCCTATTGCTTACCCTGACCGCCAGCAGCGCCTACGCCGACTTGCAAACCCTGCACGCCCTGCGCAGTGCCAACGTGCCGCTGACCCTCAACCAGACACGCAGTATCAGCGCTGCCACCGGCAACACCCTGGCCGCGGCACTGGCCAAGCTGGCCAGACATTCGCCCGACCAGGTGGCGGCCATTACTTCGGCCAGCGTGCCGCTGCATCCGGAGCTGGCGACCACCTTGGTCGCGGCGCTGGTCAAAGCCGCTCCCGAGCGCCTCAACGACATTCTCGAAGCCGCGATTAGCGCTGCACCCGATCAGGCCACCGAGTTGGCCACCCTGGTTTCCGACCTGCTGCCCACTGCCGCCGGCGACCGCAATCAGGGCCTGGGTGACGGCGGAACTGGCGTACCCAGCGTTGGCAACGCCGGTACCGCCAATAATCCGAACACCGCCAGCCCTAGCTGATACACGGTCGATAAGTTGATGAAACCAATTGTAAAAGCCGCGCACTAAGCGAAGCGGCACAGCTTTCTCCTACGCCCTGACGCGCCCTCGCCGCAGGAATGAACACAGCAAGGACTTCGCATGAAATCGATCCGTCGGCTAGCCCTAACGCTTGCAGCTCCGACCGTACTCCCCGCCTCGGCTTGGGCCCTTGAACCACAGAGCGTCGACGTGTTCGGCCTGCAGTTCACCCCAACGCTGGAAGTGAAAGAAAGCTACGACGATAACTTTCGTGAGTTGGAACATCAGGAAGAGTCTTCCTGGATCACTGGCATCAAGCCCAAGTTCGAGCTGCTGGCCGAAGACCGTAACAGCGCCTACCGCCTGATCTACGAAGCCAACAGCGAGATCTATCACGATGACTCCGATGCCAGTAACACCGACCACAAGGTGACGCTGGAAAGCATCATGGAATTCACCGCCAGCCAGCGCCTCAAGCTGCAAGGCCAGTACAGCAAAACCGAAGACACTGGTGACACCGCGGTGGCCGGCGAAAACGACAAGTACCACGCCAGCTCCATCGGCGGCGTGTACACCCTGGGCTCGGACTCCGCCGCCAACCGCATGGATTTCGGCGCTACGTACGAAGAGCTGCGGTACGACAACAGCGGCGATATCAACGCCGATGAAGAGCGTGACACCACCGCCCTCAACGCGGTCTGGTATCACCGCCTGGGTGGCTCCACCGAATCGCTGGTTGAACTGCGCCACGCCGATTACGACTACGTGATGCATGACAGCCCGCGCAACAGCAAAAACGACGCGGTGCTGGTCGGTGGCACCTGGGATGCCACAGCAAAGACCACCGGCAAAGTGCGCGTGGGTTATGAGAAGAAAGACTTCGAAGACAGCAGCCGTGATGACCTCAACAGCCCGATGTGGGAGGTCGGTGTCGACTGGTCGCCACGCACCTACTCCAAGGTCAGCCTGACCACTCGCCGCGCCTTCGATGAAGGTGACGATGGTTCCGATGCAATCAAGAACACCAGCACCAACCTGGCCTGGTCCCACGGCTGGACTGAACGCGTGACCTCTCGTGTGTTCTACGAATTTGCCAAGCGCGATTACGAAGGCCAGAACCGTTCGGACGATCTGTCCAGCGCCGGTCTGACCCTTACCTACAAGACACGCCGGTGGCTGGATATCGCCCTGGGGTACACCTACAAGGACAACGATTCCAACGCCATCGATGAAAGCTACACCCGCAATGTCTACATGATCAGCCTGACCGGCAGCCTCTGAGCGATAGCAACCTGAGTCGTACTTATGATCCGCAGAATTCTTCTTTCGCTAATGACCCTGATTGTTTGCCAACTGGCCGTCGCTGAAGGCGATGGTCAATACAAACTGGCCTCCGGTGATGTCGTACGCATCACCGTGTATGGCGAAGCCGACCTGAGCTTCGACGAAGTGCGCCTGAACGATGCCGGCACCTTCTCCTACCCCTTCCTCGGCCAGGTAAAAGCCCTGGGCAAAACCCCCAACCAGATCGAGGAGCTGATCGCCGACAAGCTCAGAGACGGCTACCTGAAAGACCCCAAGGTCACGGTCAGCGTCATCACTTACCGCGAGTTCTATATCAGCGGTGAAGTGCAGAAGCCAGGCGGCTATCCGTACCAACCCGGGCTGACCCTGCAACGCGCCATCGCGCTGGCCGGCGGCCTGACTGAACGTGCATCGACGAAACGCGTGACCATCGTTCGTGGTAACGGCGAAACCCGCCAAGGCGAGAAAGCCACTCTCGAAACCGCCATTTTGCCTGGCGACACCATCACCATCGAGCAAGGTTTTTTCTGATGAACGATATCCAGCGCATCAACGCGGAACGCGTCATGCCCTTCCGGAATACCAGTGAAGATGACGACGTCATCGACCTGGTCAAACTCGGCAACGTGCTCTGGCAGGCGAAGTGGAACATCGCCGCTCTGGTGATCATCGTCACCATGCTGGCCGTGGTCGCGGTACTCAATATCAAGCCCCTGTTCTGGGCCAGCGCCACCTTGATGATCGAGGAAAAGAATCCTCAGGTGCTGTCCTTCCAACAGGTCTACGACCCCGCCGACACCACCAGCGAGTACCTGCAGACCCAGCTGGGCCTGCTGCAATCTCGCGCCCTGGCCGAGCGTGTGGTGAAACAACTCGACCTGACTCACCACCCACTGTTCGATCCACGCCAGCAGCCTCAGCCGCTGTTCAGTGTGCGCGGCATCATCAAATCCCTGGGGGTGGCCGAGTTCGTTCCGGGCCTGATCCACGACGATGAAGACGGCCCCAGCGAGAAGGATATTTTCGACCTGGTCACCCAGCGCGTACGCGACATGGTCGGTGTACAGCTGGTGGGCAAAAGCAAGCTGCTGGCCATCACCGTCGAGATGCCGGACGCCGAGCTGGCCGCGCAGATCGCCAACGCCTGGGCCAACGGCTTTATCGAAAGCCAACTGGACGCCAGCCTGGATATGTCGCTGGCCACCACCAGCTGGATGAACTCCCGTCTGCAGGAACTGCGCGGCAAACTCAAGGATGCCGAGAACACCCTGCAGGCCTACCGTGAATCCGAAGGCCTGGTGGACGTCGACGGCGTCGCCACCATCAGCGCCAACGAGCTGTCGATGACCGGCAACCGCATGATCGACGCGCGCCGCGCTCGCGCCGAAGCGGAAAGCCAGTATCGCCAGGTGCAGACCATGAGCAGTGGCGGCCTCGACCGTCTGGCCAGTGTGCCGGCCGTGCTCGGTCACCCGCTGATTCAACAGTTCAAGAGTGAAGTGGCCAAGGCCCAGGCCAAGGTCGATGAGATGTCCCGCCGTTATGGCGACAAGCACCCGGCCATGGTCGCCGCCCGCTCCGACCTCGCCGCCGCCACTGCCAGCCTGCAATCGCAGGTGGAACTGGTGGTTGCCGGTATCGAACGCAACTATCAATTGGCCCAGGCCAATGAGAACTCGCTGAGCAAGTCGTTCAATAGCAACAAGGCACAGATTCAGGACATCTCGCGCAAAGAGTTCAAGCTGCGCGAACTGCAGCGCGAAGTCGACAGCAACCGCGTGCTGTATGAAACCTTCCTGACTCGCTTGAAAGAAACCGCCGCGACGTCGGACATCAACTCCTCCAATGCCCGCGTGGTCGACAAGGCCATCGTGCCGATCAAGCCGAGCAAACCGCGCAAGTCGCTGATCGTCTCGATTGCTGCCGTGCTCGCCGCCGTCATGGGTATCGGTCTGACCCTGCTGTTCGAAGCCTTGAACAACACCTTCAAAAGCACCGACGACGTCGAGAACAAACTCAATGTGCCGGTGTTCGGGGTTATCCCGATGGTGGCGAAAAAGAAACGCCAGCAGATCGCCCATATGTTCGAGCAGAACGAGGACAAGCGCTTCTGCGAGTCGATCCGCACCTTGCGCACCAGCCTGGTGTTGTCCGACCTGGATACCCCGCGGCAGATCGTGCTGGTCACCTCCTCCGTACCGGGCGAGGGCAAAAGCTCGATTGCCAGCAACCTGGCCTTCTCCATCGCGCATATCGAAAAGGTGCTGTTGATCGACGCCGACCTGCGTCGCCCGACCATGGCCCGCAACTTCGATTTCCCGGTGGGCACGCCCGGCCTGGCCAACCTGATCGCCGGTACCGCCAAGCTCGAAGACTGCATCCGCACCGTCGGCAACGTCGACATGATGCCCGCCGGCATGGTGCCGCCGAACCCGCAGGAACTGCTGTCGTCGTCGCGCCTGACGAATATTCTCGATCTGCTCAAAACCCGTTACCAGCGCATCATCATCGACTCGCCGCCAACCCAGGCAGTGAGCGACTCGATGCTGCTGGCAACGATCTCCAACGCACTGTTGTATGTAGTACGCGCGGAAAGCACCTCCATCCCGATGGTGCAGAAGGGCGTCGGCCAGCTGTTGCAGAACAATGCACCAGTGACCGGGGTAGTGCTTAACCAAGTGGACCTGCGCAAAGCCAAGCGTTATGGCTACAGCTATTCCAACTACTACGAAAACTACGGCGAAACGCCGCAACCACAGCGCTGATGTCTGGCGGACTTGTGACATTGAGTGGTGCTCTGACCACTTGCCAATGGATCCGAACCTGCGCTCGACGCAGGTCATGGATCACCTGCCGATAACTTTTTAATCCGCCGCAAGCTGCCTGTTGTGCGCCCTGAAAAGGCCCATAACCTGCGTGAGCTTCGCCCGGAGGCGACATGATTGACCTGCATTCACACTTGCTGCCAGGCATCGACGACGGTGCCGCCGACATGAACCAGGCCCTGGAACTGGCCGCGCACGCGGTTGCCTGTGGCACCACCCATATGGTCTGCACGCCCCATTTGCACCCGGGTCGCTACAACAATTCCAAGGCCAGCATCAGCGCGGTGGTCAAGCGTTTTGCCCTGGCCTTGAGCAAAGCCGGCATCCCCTTGCAGGTGAGCGCGGCGGCCGAAGCGCGCTTCGACTCGGACCTGCTCAACCTGGCCATGCGCGGTGAACTGCCGTTCCTCGGCGAGTGGAATGGACGCCGCGTGCTGTTGCTGGAATTCCCCCACCAGGAAATTCCCCAGCAGGCCGAAAAGCTCACCGCCTGGATGCTGAAGAACAATATCCAGCCGTTGATTGCCCACCCGGAACGCAACAAGAGTCTGATGGGCGGCAGCAACTACAAGCGCATTGAACCTTTCCTCGCCCAAGGTTGTTTATTGCAGGTCACAGCCGGTTCGGTTGCCGGGGATTTCGGTGCCGCAGCACAAGAGTTGGCCGAGCGTTTTCTGCTCGCCGGGCAAGTGACCATCCTGGCCAGTGACGCACACAACATGAAACATCGCCCGCCTAACCTGTTACCCGGTCTCGCCCATGCCACTGAATTGCTCGGTGAGTCGGCCGCACGGTTGTTGGTGCAAGACAACCCCTGGCGTATCGCCCGTAGCCATTTCGCCAACGCGAGTGCCGCATGAACGATCTCGTTGCCGAACAACCCCGTACCCGTGAGCGCCGAGGCAGCCGCATGCCGCCCAAGCCGCAGTCGCGCACCCAGCGTGCGCTGACGGTGGTGTGCCTGGCCGGTGCCGTGGCGCTGCTGGTTCCCGCCGCGGAAATGGCCGTGGCCGGTCTGGCCAGCTACCGCGCCGAACTGGCCCTGCAGCGTTGGAACAAAACCCTGCGCGCACCGGATGAACACAAGTGGCAATCGGCACTCAAGGCGGCCCAGCAAGCCAACACCTTCAGCCCGCTGGCCAGCGGAACCTACCTGGACCAACTCGGTCAGGTATACGCCTGGCAAGCCTTCGATCAACCGGCCGGCGCCGCAAGCGCCCGCCCCTCTCGGCTGTTGGCGGCCGAGGCGTTCCGTCAAGCGACGGTCGCCCGCCCCACCTGGCCGAACACTTGGGCGCACCTGGCCCATAGCAAATACGCGCTGGGCGAATTCGATGACGAATTCGCCGCCGCACTGGAGCAAGCAAACCGCTGGGGCCCTTACCGCCCCGACGTTCAGCTGGAACTGGCAAGCATCGGCCTACGCGCGTGGCCAATGCTCACTCACCAACAACGCGTGAACGCTGTCACTTCTGCACGCCGCGCCATGGATAGCACCAACGAAGCTGCGAAATCACTGTTTGCCCTCGCCCAGACCAATGGCCTGGAACAGACGCTCTGCATGAGCGGCGTCAACGAGAGCGAACGGACCCGAAACTACTGCACGCGTGGAGGTAACCGTTAAATGACTTCCCAACACAGCACCCTCATGGCTAATCGCCGTGGCCTGACGTTCTGGGGCCAATGGGTAACTGCCATGTTCCTCGCCAACCTGGTACTCACCGCCCTGGTGGTGATGAAATTCGGCTCGATTCCGAGCGAATACCGGGTCCTCGGCGTTCTTACCATTCTCGGCTCGGTGCCCTGCTACGCCGCCTTGCAGGTCTACCACAAGCGTCATCGCCTGCTCTCGGGCATGGGTCGTTTGCTGGCTGGCTGGTGCCTGCTGTTGGGGGCGCTGATGACCATCGCCTTCGCTACGCAGACCACCGGTGTGTATTCCCGTGAAGTGGTATTCAGCTGGGCGATTCTTGGCTTCACTGTCCAGGTGCTCAGCTATATCCCACTGCGCATGATCACCCGTCTGCACTCGCGCAAACTGCGCAAGGACCGTCGTTCGGTGATCGTCGGCACAGGGACCCTGGCCAAGGAACTGGCAGAAAAACTCAGCCACCCGAGCCGCGTGCCATTGATCGGCATGATCGCCACCGAGAAGAGCAACCCGGACGACAACTGCGACCTGCCGGTGCTGGGCAACCTCAACGAACTGCGTGAAGTGATCGAACGCGAAAACATTCGCCGGGTGTATATCGCCGTGCCGCTGGGCGAAGTGCAGCACATCGAAAACATCTACATCGACCTGCTCGATATGAGCGTCGACGTGGTGTGGATTCCGGACTTCGGTTCGATGCTGCTGCTCAACCAGTCGATCTCCGAAATCGAACATATGCCGGCGATCTACCTCAACGAAAGCCCGATCAGCTCGCACCCAGCAGCCCTGTTCGCCAAGGAAGCCATGGAACGCAGCCTGGCCGCGCTGGCGTTGCTGCTGCTGAGCCCGTTGATGATTGGTATCGCCATTGCGGTACGCCGTTCCTCCCCTGGCCCGATCCTGTTCAAACAGGAACGCCATGGCTGGAACGGTGAAGTGATCAAGGTGTGGAAATTCCGTTCGATGCGGGTTCACGCGCCAGAAACCGTGGTCAAACAAGCCACCCGTGGTGACGACCGCATTACCCCGGTGGGCGCGTTTATCCGCCGCACCTCGATCGACGAATTGCCACAGCTGTTCAACGTGGTGTTCGGTGAAATGGCCCTGGTCGGTCCACGCCCTCACGCGGTGACCCACAACATCTACTACACCGACAAGATCCGCGCCTACATGGCCCGTCACCGGATCAAACCAGGCATCACCGGCCTCGCGCAGATCACCGGGCACCGTGGCGAAACCGAGACCATCGACAAGATGCAGCAACGGGTCAACCAGGACCTCAACTACATCAACCAGTGGTCGCTGTGGCTGGACGTGAAGATTCTGATCAAGACCCCCTTCACCCTGCTGTCGAAAAACATCTACTGACTGAATCCCGTCCTGGCACCTGCCAGGTCGGGAGCTTCCCCCACTTCTGCACGAGCGTTGCCCAAGCACCATGGACGCCTTACCTATCGCCTTGTTTTGGGGGCTTGCCCTCTTCGGCCTGTTCGGCAGAGCGCACGTGCTGCTGTACCTGTTTTTCGGCTCGATTCCGTTTGGCGCCTTTGCGGTTATTCCGCCGGAAATCACCGGTGGCCTGACCCTCACCCCCACTCCGATGGTGGTGCTGCTGATCATTCTGCGCAACGTGGCCAGTCCCGGCGGCATGGAGTTCTTTGCTGGCGCGGCGTTTTCCCCCAAGCGCCTGTTCTTGTTGTTTCTGTTCTGGCTGGTGGCGATCTTCGTGACGATTTTCATGCCCCGCCTGTTTATGGACAAAATCACCATCATTCCGGTGCGCCTGGAGCTCTCGACCTTCGGTGAGCCGCTGATGCCCACCTCGCAGAATTTCTCCCAGCTGGCGTACCTGAGCATCTCGGTATTTGCGGTGTTCGCCTTTACCCGCATGCTGCGTTCGGAAGAGATGCGCAAACATGCGCTCAACGCCATGTGCCTGGGCGGCGTGATGGCGGTGCTCACCGGCTTTCTCGACTATATGAGCCAATACGTTGGCATGGACGCCGTGCTGTCACCGTTTCGCACCGCCAGCTACGCGCTGATGACCGAAGTGCAGATCATGGGCGGCAAACGCATCGTCGGCCTGATGCCCGAAGCTTCGGTGTTTGGCGGTCGCTGCATCATGTTCCTGAGCCTGCTGTATTTCTTCCGCCACGCGATCCCGGAGCGCTGGTTGCGCACGCGGGTGGTGCCGGTACTGATCCCGCTGCTGATTCTGTTTATCTGGCTGTCCACCTCCTCTGCCGGTTACGTCGGCCTGCTGGTGTTCTTCCTTGCGGCCATCATCGAATGGGCGATTCGCAAAAGTCAGCGGCGAGCCAACCTGCTCTCCCCCAAGGGCCTGGGCCTGGAGTTCTGGGTGGCCTGGACCGCTCTGGTCGGCGTCGGCCTGGTGGTGCTGTTTGCCCCGGGCCTGCTGGACCCGGTCGTGGAAAAGATCAACGAAATGGTACTGAACAAATCGCAGACCAGTTCCTATGAAGAACGCAGCATGTGGACCGCAGTTGGCTGGCAGGCATTGATCGACAGCTACGGCCTGGGCGTGGGCATCGGTGCCACCCGGGTATCCAACTCGCTGGTGGCGATCCTCAGCAACACCGGCGTGATGGGTGGCGTGCTGTACTTCGCCTTCGCCCTGCAAACCCTGATGCGCAAGCTGCCGGCGCATGCCAGCGGCTTGAACCGGGCGCTGATGACCGGTTGCCGCTACGCCTACATTCCGGCGTTTATCGTCGGCCTGCTGACCAGTACCACCCCGGACTTCGGCAGCTTCAACTCGTTCCTCTATGGCCTGGCGCTGGCGGTGATCATCACCACGCCGAAAAAAGCCCCGCAACCTGAAGCCCCCAAGGTATATCGCGTGATTCAACCGCCCATGCACCACCGCTTCGGTGAACTGCCCCGATGAGCAAAACCACCGGCCAGTCCCGCGCTGATTTTATTTTTGTCTACCTGGCGTACACCCTGCGCTACCTCTATCTGCTGCTGTTGATCCCGTTCTATGGACGGGTGTTGGGGGTGGAAGGCTACGGGGTGGTTCTGGCGGCCATGTCGCTGATGACCATCGCCTGGCGCTTCGTCGAATGGGGCTTTGCCACCGTGGGCATGCGCGACATTGCCACGGCACCGCCCGAGCGTTATGCCGGCCTGTTCGGCCAACAGCTCAGCGCACGCTTGATCCTCAGCGTCATCGCCCTGATTGGCGGTGCCATCGCCATCTGGCTGTCGCCGGTGCTCAAGGCTTATCCGGTAGCCGGCATGGCTGCCGTTACCCTGGGCATCGTCTCGGCGTTCAACCTCGGTTGGTACTTCACCGGCAGCAGCCGACCACGCAGCGCGGTGAAGCTCGAAGTCCTGGGTTTTGCCGTGAGCCTGGCGCTGATCTTCAGCCTGGTGCGCGGCCAGGGCGATACCGATCTGGTGATGCTGTCGTTGCTCTGCTCCGGCGCCATCGCCCTGGCCGCTGCCCATTGGCTGGTACGTCGGGAAATCGCCAAAGCGCGGGTCAGCCTGCGTGATGGGCTGGCCTTGGTGCGCTCCTCCAGCACGGTGTTTTTATACACCGGCACTTCGGCATTGCTGGTCGCCTCGTCGACTTACCTGCTGAGTATCCTGTCCACCCCGGAACAGGTAGGTGCCTTCGGTGCCGCCGAGCGCCTGGTGGCCATCGGCCTCAGCGTGATGGCCCCGGCCGGGCAGATTTTCGTACCGCGGATCACCGCGTTATTTGTCAACGACACCGACGGTGCCCATGCGCTGATCCGCAAGGCCATGGCGCTGCTGGTAGGGATCGGCGTTTGCGGTCTGCTCTGCACCCTGCTGCTGGGCAAGTGGGTGGTGCCGCTGATCTTCGGCCCCGGCTTCGAACAGAGCGTGGGCATTCTGCAATGCATGGCGCTGCTGTTCCCGATCAGCGCCGTGACCCTGGTACTCAGCAGCTACGTGCTGATTCCGCTGCACAAGGAAGGCCTGCTGGCCAAAGTCATTCTGTTCGGTGCCGCACTCAGCCTGCTGTGTGCAGTCCCACTGGGCATCTATTACGGCGGCATGGGTATGGCCATTGCCCGGGTGATAGGGGAACTGGTGGTGTTTGTCAGCCTGATTTTTCTGTGCTGGAAACTGGGCATCCTGGCTCGCATCTTCAACGTTAAACATGATGGGCTCGTCAAATGAAAGCATTCGTCGTCATCGCTACAAAAGGGCGCAGCAAAGAAACCTATCTCTTGCTCGATTACCTTGAACGCCAGACCCTGGCCGCCACCCATGTGGTGATAGTGGGCAGTGAAGAAAAAGACGTCGAAGGCCTGGCCGCGCATCCGTCGGTGGCTGCCGGGCAGACCAGCATCCTGCTGTCGCGCGCCAGCCTGACCATTCAGCGCAACGTCGGCCTCGAAGCCCTGCTGCCGCTGGTGGCCGGCCTGGAGCCCAAGGACTGGTTCGTGACCTTTTACGACGACGATTTCCGCCCCGCCTCCAACTGGCTGGAAAGCGCCGCACAAGCGCTGATCGCGCAATCGAAGGTGGTCGGTATCACCGGCAACGTCCTGGCCGATGGGGTGAACAGCGAGTTCGGCGTCAGTGAAGCCGATGCCGCCCTGTACCTGTCCGGCAACAAGCCGCCCGAAGCCCATTGGTCGAGCAGCCCGACCATCCGCGCTGTGGATGGTCTATACGGCTGCAATATGAGCTACCGCGGCACCATCGCCATCGACATGCGCTTTGACGAAAACCTGCCGATGTATGGCTGGCAGGAAGACTTCGACTACTCCAGCCGCGCCCGCGCCCGTGGCGAGCTGATTCTGCTGCCGACCTGCCGTGGCGTACACCTGGGTTCCAGCTCCGGCCGTACCAGTGGCGTGCGCTTTGGCTACTCGCAGATCTCCAACCCGATCTTCCTGCTGAAGAAAGGCTCGATGAGCTACGGCAAGGCCAGCCTGCTGATGTCGAAAAACATCACCGCCAACGTAGTGAAAACCCTGCTGATGGTGCGCATCAAAGACTTCCCCGGGCGCCTGCGCGGCAACCTGCTGGCGTTCAAGCATCTGCTCTCGGGCAAGCTGGATCCGCTGCACGTAAACAAGATTTGAACGGACCTCGTGAAACTACTGCGCTCGGCCAGGCGGCGTTTCACAAGGCCCGTTTCACCGATGCCAGACCCGGGTATGAAAGGACCTGAAGATTGATCTATATAAATGCCCGTTTTCTCACGCAGTCGATCACCGGTGTACAGCGCTACTCCCTGGAAATCAGCTTGCAGCTGAAGAAGCTGCTGCCCGGGGTGCGCTTCGTCACTCCGCACAATATCGTGCAGCACGAAGCCGCCGCGGCCCTGGGTGCTGAAGTCATTGGCAGTCGCACCGGGCATGCCTGGGAGCAGATCGACCTGCCGCTGTTTCTGAAGAAAAACGGCTCTCCCCTGCTGGTCAATCTGGCCAACACCGCGCCGCTGTTCTACCGCAACAAGATCTCCACCCTGCATGACATTGCCTTCGAGCGTTTCCCGGAAAACTTCTCCTGGAAGTTCCGCCTCGCTTATCAGCTGGCAACGCCGCGCACCATCAAGAGCTCACTGAAGGTGATCACCGTCAGCGAGTTCTCCAAGGGTGAGATCTGCGATATCTACAAGACCCCACCGAGCAAGGTGGTGGTGGTGCCCAACGCGGTGTCCGAGCTGTTTCAGCCGCAGCCGCAGGAAGCGCACGAGCCCTACTTGCTGGCAGTGTCATCGCTCAATCAGCAGAAGAACTTCCACGGCCTGATCGGTGCCTTCAGCCTGCTCAAACAGAACAGCCACAAGCTGTACATCGTCGGTTCGCTGAACAAGAACTTCGCCGATCCGGGGCTGGTGGAAAAAATCGAATCCGATAGCCGGATCAAATTGCTCGGGCGGGTGTCCGACGAGCAGCTGATTGGTTACTACAGCGGCGCGGCGGCCTTTATCTACCCCTCGTTCTACGAAGGGTTCGGTATTCCGCCGCTGGAAGCGCAAGCCTGTGATTGCCCGGCAATCGTCGCCAACGCGGCCAGCTTGCCCGAGGTCTGCGCTGACTCGGCGTTGTACTGCGATCCCCATGACATCACCGACATCGCCGCAAAAATCGAACAGCTCATTTCCAACCCAGCCCTGGCCGAGAGCCTTAAAGAAAAGGGGCGTGCCAATGTCGCGCGCTTCAGCTGGGAAACTTCTGCAAACGGTGTTCTTCAGGTAATACGGGAGTTCCAATGAAAGTTGCAATCATCCATTACTGGTGGCTCAGCAACCGTGGCGGCGAAGCCGTGTGCTCGGCGCTTGTCGAGTTATTCCCGCACGCCGACATTTTTATCCATGTGTGTAACGAGGACGTGGTGCGCAAAGCCTTGCCCAGCACCTTCACCGGCACCATCAACACCACCTTTATTTCGCGCCTGCCCGGGGCGAAGAAGCACTACCAGAAATACCTGCCATTTATGCCCATGGCGCTGGAGCAGTTGGACCTGTCGGCCTACGACCTGATCCTCAGCAGCGAATCCGGCCCGGCCAAAGGCGTGGTCACCCGCCCGGATGCCGTGCATATCTGCTACTGCCACTCGCCCATGCGCTATGTCTGGGACATGTACCACGAGTACCTGTCCGGTGCCGGCCGCCTGATCCGCACCCTCTTCCCGTTCGTCTCGCACTGGCTGCGGGTGTGGGACCGGTTGTCTGCCGACCGCGTCGACCAGTTCATCGCCAACTCGAACTTCGTCGCCCAGCGCATTCGCAAGTTCTACCGCCGTGATGCCGAAGTGATCTACCCGCCGGTGAACACCACCGAGTTCAGCCCCAACGAGGAACGCGGTGACTTCTACCTGTGCCTCGGTCAACTGGTCGCCTACAAGCGGGCCGACCTGGCGGTGGAAGCGTTCAACCAGCTGGGCTTGCCGCTGGTGGTAGTCGGTGAGGGTGAGATTTTCGAGAAGCTCAAAGCCATCGCCAAACCCAATGTGAAGCTGATGGGCCGCCAGCCGTTCCCGGAGATCAAAGACCTCCTGCAACGCTGCCGTGGCCTGGTGTTCCCGGGTATGGAAGACTTCGGCATTGTGCCGGTGGAAGCCATGGCCGCCGGCGCGCCGGTGATTGCCTATGGCAAAGGCGGTGCGCTGGAGACGGTAATTCACGGCAAAACCGGTATCCTGTTCCCGGAACAGACGGTGGAGTCGCTGATCCAGGCGATTCAGCAGGTGGAAAGCGGCGCGGTAACTTTCGATCCCGCCACCCTGCATGCGCATGCGGCCACTTTCGACAAAAGCATTTTCAAGCAACGCATCCAGGCGTTCGTCGACGACGCGTTGCTGGCCTCGGGCCCTGCGGTACAACGAACTACTCTTAACCCTGTGCGTCCAGCCCTGACTGAATGACTGCAACAAGGAGGTCTACCATGCTTCTACCTATCATCATGGCTGGCGGTTCCGGCTCACGCCTGTGGCCGCTGTCGCGCCAACTCAACCCCAAGCAATTTCTGCAACTGGCGGACGCCCAGCTGTCGATGCTGCAGGCCACCATTGCCCGTCTGAAGGGCCTGGATATCGCCCTGCCGCGGCTGATCTGCAACGAGCAGCACCGCTTCCTCGCCGCCGAACAGCTGCGCCAGCTGGATATGGAAAAGTCCAATATCCTGCTCGAACCCGTGGGCCGTAACACTGCCCCGGCTATCGCCCTGGCGGCCCTGCAAGCCGTAGCCGACGGCCAGGACCCGCTGCTGCTGGTACTGGCTGCCGACCACCTGATCAAAGACGTCGAGGCCTTCCACACGGCCGTGCGCACCGCCATGCCGCTGGCCGAAGCCGGCAAGCTGGTGACCTTCGGCATCGTCCCCGATCACCCGGAAACCGGTTACGGCTATATCGAGAAAGGCGCATCGTCCGGCGATGGTGGTTTTGCCGTCACCCAGTTCGTTGAGAAGCCGGACCTGGCCACCGCCACCGACTACCTCAAGAGCGGCGACTTCCTGTGGAACAGCGGCATGTTCCTGTTCCGCGCCAGCCGTTACCTCGAAGAGCTGGAGCGCTTCCAGCCGGCCATTCTCGAGGCCTGCAAAAAATCCTTGGCCGGCGGCCAGCTGGACCTGCACTTCACCCGTGTGGATGCCACTGAATTCGCCCAGTGCCCGGATGACTCCATCGACTACGCAGTAATGGAAAAAACCGCCGACGCCGTGGTCGTGCCGCTGGACGCAGGCTGGAGCGATATCGGTTCCTGGTCGGCGCTGTGGGACGTCAGCGACAAGGACGAACACGGCAACGTGCTCAAGGGCGACGTACTGCACCACGCCAGCAGCAACACCTATGTGCATGCCAGCAGCCGTCTGGTGACCCTGGTGGGCGTCGAGGATCTGGTGATCGTCGAAACCAAGGACGCGATCATGGTGGCGCATAAAAACAACGTGCAGGACGTGAAGAAAATCGTCGAGCAGTTGAAAGACGGTGGCCGCAAAGAGCACATCAACCACCGCGAGGTGTACCGCCCCTGGGGTGTGTATGACTCCATCGACGATGGTCACCGCTATCAGGTCAAACGCATCACCGTGAAGCCGGGCGCCAAGCTCTCGGTACAGATGCACCACCACCGCGCCGAGCACTGGATTGTGGTGAGCGGCACGGCCAAGGTTACCAACGGCGACACCACCTTCCTGGTCACTGAAAACCAGTCGACCTATATCCCCATCGGCCAGGTTCACGCCCTGGAGAACCCCGGTGTAATTCCCTTGGAACTGATCGAAGTGCAATCCGGTCCGTATCTGGGCGAAGACGACATCGTGCGTTTCGAAGACAAATACGGCCGCGCCTGATCCCCCCGGGTTGTCCGTAGCCACGCCGGTGCTGTGCGCCGGCGGTCGGCTCCTCGCACATTGAATTTAAGGATGGAACAGATGAACTGCGCCGTGATTTTTGGTGGCTCGGGTTTTATTGGCGTGTTCTTCGCCAAGCAACTCATTGCCCAAGGTGGTTACGACAAGGTCTACCTGTTCGACAAAGAGCAGGTCACCCAGAAACCCTTCCCCTACCGTGCCCGTCTGGTGCATGAAAGCCAGCAGATCGTGGAAATCAACGGTGATGTGCGCCAGCCCATCAGCTGGCAGCCGGAAGAAACCGTGGCGCTGATCGCCAACTTCGCCGCCGTGCACCGAGAGCCCGGCCATGAAGATTTCGAGTACTACGAAACCAACCTGCTGGGTGCCGAGAACGTCACGGCCTGGGCCGAGCTGGTGGGTTGCAACGAGCTGATTTTCACCAGTTCGATCTCGCCCTACGGGCCGAGCGAAGAGCAGAAAGACGAACGCACCCTGCCGGTACCGGCAACCGCTTACGGCGGCTCGAAACTGGCGGCAGAAAAAATCCACCAGACCTGGCTGGCTGCCGACAAGGCCAAGCGTCATCTGGTGATCGTGCGCCCGGGCGTGGTGTTCGGGCCGGGCGAAGGCGGCAATGTTTCCCGGCTGGTGAAAGCGGTGATCAAGCGTTACTTCTTCTACATGGGCAACCGCACCACGCGCAAAGCCGGCACCTATGTCAAAGAGCTGTGCGCGGCAATGCTCTGGGTACTCGCGCGGCAGAAAGAACAAGGCGGCCATTTCTCCCTGTTCAACATGACCATGAACCCCGGCCCGTCGATTTCCGAGTACGTGGAAACCGTGTGCAGCGTCGCCGCCATCGAACGCAAGGTGCCCGCAGTGCCCTACCCGCTGCTGCTCGGCGTGGCCTACAGCATCGACGCGATTGCCCGTCCGCTGGGCATCAAGCACCCGTTCAGCCCGGTGCGCATTCGCAAGCTGGTGCGCTCGAACAATGTACTGCCACATTTCCTCGTGGAAAACGGCTACCCCTACCAATACAGCCTGGCCACCGCCTTCGCTGACTGGAAAACCAGCTGCCCGGATGAGTGGCGCTAAGTACAGGCGGGATGCCCCATGAGCGAAACCATTCTGGTCACCGGCGGTGCCGGCTATATCGGCTCGCACACCACCCTGGCACTGCTCGAAGCAGGCTATCAGGTGGTGGTGCTGGACAACCTCTGCAACAGCTCGCCGGAGTCGTTGCAGCGGGTGGCAAAAATCTGCGGCAAGCAGGCGGAATTCATCCAGGGCGATATCCGTGATCGGGTGCTGCTCGATGAGCTGTTCGCCTCACGGCCGATCAGCGCAGTGCTGCATTTCGCCGGCCTGAAAGCGGTCGGCGAAAGCGTGGCCAAGCCGCTGGCCTACTACGAAAACAATGTCGCCGGCAGCGTTACCCTGTGCCAGGCCATGGCCCAGGCCGGCGTGTACCGGCTGGTGTTCAGCTCGTCCGCCACCGTGTATGGCGAGCCGACGCAAATGCCGATCCGCGAAGACTTCCCCACCGGCACACCGACCAATCCCTATGGTCGTTCCAAGCTGATGGTGGAGCAGCTGCTGCAGGACCTGGCCCATTCCGAACCGCGCTGGAGCATCGCCCTGCTGCGCTACTTCAATCCGGTGGGTGCCCACAGCAGTGGCCTGATCGGTGAAGACCCGAACGGCATTCCCAACAACCTGCTGCCCTATATCAGTCAGGTGGCCATCGGCAAGCTCAAGCAGCTGTCGGTATTCGGCAACGACTACAGCACCGTCGATGGCACCGGGGTGCGTGATTACATCCATGTCGAGGACCTGGCCGACGGCCACCTCAAAGCCTTGCAGGCCATCGCCGCCAACGGCGGGGTGAAGATCTGGAACCTCGGCACGGGCCAGGGTTACAGCGTGCTGCAAATGATCCACGCCTTCGAACAAGCCAGCGGCCAGCCGGTGCCCTATCAACTGGTGCCACGGCGCCCCGGGGATATCGCCGAATGCTGGGCCGACCCGGCCAAGGCCGCTAGCGAGCTGGGCTGGAAAGCCGAGCGCGATCTGCACGCAATGATGAGCGACACCTGGCGTTGGCAATCGGCCAATCCCCAGGGGTATGGGCAATAACTTCGCCGCACTCGATCCGTAGGAGCGGCTTCAGCCGCGATGCTCTTGCCCTTGCAAAGCACCGCGGCGAGCCGCTCCTACCCGGATTTTGCCATCCGTTTCAGGAGCTTTTTTATGATCCGCAAATGCCTGTTCCCTGCTGCCGGTTACGGCACCCGCTTTCTCCCGGCCACCAAGGCCATGCCCAAGGAAATGCTGCCCATCGTCAACAAGCCGCTGATTCAGTACGGCGTTGAAGAAGCCCGCGATGCCGGGCTGCAACATATGGCCATCGTCACCGGCCGTGGCAAGCGTGCTCTGGAAGACCATTTCGATATCAGCTACGAGCTGGAGCACCAGATTCGCGGCACCGACAAAGAACACTTTCTTAAAGGCACCCGTGAACTGATCGATGGCTGCACCTTCTCCTACACCCGTCAGGTGGCCATGAATGGCCTGGGCCACGCGATCCTCTGCGGCCAACCGCTGATTGGCGATGAAGCCTTTGCCGTGGTGCTGGCCGATGACCTGTGCATCAACCTCGATGGCGACAGCGTGCTGACCCAGATGATCAAGCTGTACAACCAGTTCCGCTGCTCGATCGTGGCGATCATGGAAGTACCGGCGGACCAGACCAGTAAGTACGGGGTGATTTCCGGCGAGCTGATCCGGGACGATCTGTACCGCGTGCACAGCATGGTGGAAAAACCCAAGCCTGAAGACGCGCCGTCGAACCTGGCGATCATTGGCCGCTACATTCTCACTCCGGATATCTTCGGTTTGATCGCCGACACCGAGCCCGGCAAGAACGGCGAAATCCAGATCACCGATGCCCTGCTCAAACAAGCCAAAGCGGGCTGCGTACTGGCGTATAAATTCAAGGGCAAACGCTTCGACTGCGGCAGCGCCGAAGGCTATGTGGAAGCCACCAATTTCTGCTTCGAGGAGTTGTACCTGAAAGGCAAATAGATCACCCTGAAGCACCTTCGGAACACTGAAGAACGAGGCGCAAGGAAGCGCGCACGTACCTGGTACGGCACCTGCTTTCTTGCGTAAAAGTCCATGAGCCACCCCATAGAAGAGTGGCCGGTACGAGACGCTATATGAGCAATGCTAGGAAGGGTTTCCGAACGGACATTAATGGCCTTCGGGCCTGGGCCGTAGTTTCGGTGGTGCTGTACCACTTTGGGGTTGGTGGGTTTTACGGGGGATTTGTCGGCGTCGATATCTTCTTCGTCATCTCAGGTTTCCTGATGACGGGGATCATTGTCTCCTCCCTGGAAAAGCAACAGACCACGCAAAAAGCGTTTTCGATCTTCGATTTCTACCTGTCACGGGCGCGGCGCATCATTCCTGCCCTGGCGGTGTTGTGCGCCGTGCTGTTGGCGCTGGGCTGGAAGTTTTTGCCGGCGACGGAATACCTCATGCTCGGCCGGCATGTCACCAGCTCGCTGTCGTTCGTTTCCAATATGATTTTCTGGCGTGAGGACGGTTATTTCGACGCCGCTTCCCACGACAAGCTGTTGCTGCATACCTGGTCGTTGTCGGTGGAATGGCAGTTCTATCTGCTGCTGCCGCTGGTGCTGCTGGCGGTGTGGAAAATCAGGCCCGGTCGCCCGGCCCAGTATGTGGTGACCTCGCTGGGGCTGGTGCTGTCGCTGGGCTTGTGTCTGTCCCTCACACCGATCAAGACCTCGGCGTCTTTCTACCTGCTGCCAACACGCGCCTGGGAGATGTTTGCCGGTGGCCTGATGTACCTGGTGGCCGGCCAGTTCGCCCTTTCGGCGGTGCGCCAACGGCTGGCGGAGGGCGCAGGTTTTGCCTTGGTGATTGCCTCGGTGGTGCTGTTCGATGCGTACAGCATGTGGCCGGGTTGGCGGGCAATGGTTCCGGTAACGGGCACCATGCTGATCCTGCTCGCCGCCAGACAGGATTCGCTGTGGACCTCTACCCGCGTGACGCAGTGGCTGGGCGACTGTTCGTACTCGCTGTACCTCTGGCACTGGCCGTTGGTGGTCTGCCTGGGCTATCTGCAATTGCAGGATTCCCCAGCCGCCATCGCTGCCGGCTTGGCGTTGACCCTGGTGCTCGGCGGTTTGTCTTACGAGTTCATCGAAAAACCGACGCGCAATGTGCTGACCGGCATGCGCAAACCGATTACCTCGCTGACCCTCGCCACCAGCCTGGTTCTGGTGATTGCACCCAGCGTGACCATTCTGCGCGAGCACGGTATTCCGGGACGTCTGTCAGGCCAGATCGACGCGATCTTTGCCGAAGCCGACAACCAGAATCCGCGCAAAGACGAGTGCCTCACCAACGGTTTTGCGAAAGTGCCTGAGTGCACCTATGGCGGTAAGGATCTGGGCGTCATTGTCCTGGGAGATAGCCACGCCGCAGCAGTGGTCCGCGCCGTCGAACGCTCGTTGCCGGGGCCGCAACTGCATGTGCTGGACTGGACCATGGCCAACTGCCCGACTATCGCCGGGGTGAAATCCACCAACCAGCTGACGTTCAGTTGCGGCGACTACATCCGCAGCAAAGAACAAACCAGCAGCCACGACTCCACACTGGGCAAGGCACCGCTGATCATCATCAACCGCACCTCGCTGTATGTGTTTGGCCCGAATGAACCAGAGCGCGTTCGCCAGCGGGATGTACCTTCGCTGTATTTCAACGAGCCGTACGATTCACGCTCGGCGCAATACCTGAGTGAAATACGTGAGGGCATCATCGCCTCGGCCTGCGAATTCGCCAAAGATCGGCCGGTGTACATGCTGCGACCGATTCCGGAGCTCAAATTCGATGTGCCGAAAACCATGGGCCGGGCGCTGATGCAGGGCAAGACCATCGAGGTATCGGTGTCGATGGACGAATACCGCGAACGGAATGCCTTTGTCTGGGAAACCCAGGACCTGGCGGCTGCTCGCTGCGGCGTGACGATCCTCGATCCGCTGCCCTATCTGTGCCGCGACGGACGCTGCGAAGGAGAAGATACACAGGGCCTACCGGTGTATATCGACGACGATCATCTGAGTGAACGCGGCAGCGATCTGCTGGTGCCGCTGTTCCGGCAGATGTTCAGCCAACATCCAGCTGCGGGCCCGGGTGCAGCCACTTCCGGCACACAGGAACATCTGGCCAAAACAGCCACCAAGGTCTTCTGAGCCACTCTGGCTTGACAGCAAACCTGCGATAAATAACTCGGCCGAATTCTTCGGCCGATGTTCATAGATCTACGCGCAATAACGCGCGCCGAGGTGTCGATCACGACACCAATCCCTATTTACCGTCCAAGCGGCCACCGAACTGAAGAGCGTGGTCTCAACAGGCATAAAAATGACCAGCACCAGCAAGGGCTTCAGAACGGACATAAATGGCCTCAGAGCCTGGGCCGTCGTTTCAGTTGTGCTTTATCACTTTGGGGTTAGCGGCTTTACCGGGGGATTCGTTGGGGTAGACGTGTTCTTCGTGATTTCCGGCTTCCTGATGACCGGCATCATCATTTCCAGTCTGGAGAAGCAAAGCGCCGGCCACCAAGGGTTTTCGGTTTTCGATTTCTACCTGTCGCGTGCGCGGCGCATCATTCCAGCCCTGCTGGTGTTGTGCGCGGTGCTGCTGATGGCGGGCTGGCACTTTCTGCCGGCCACCGAGTACCGCATGCTCGGCCGCCATGCGCTGAGTGCGCTGTCGTTTATCTCCAACATGGTGTTCTGGAGCGAGGATGGTTACTTCGATGTGGCCTCCCACGACAAGCTGTTGCTGCACACCTGGTCGTTGTCGGTGGAGTGGCAGTTCTACCTGATTCTGCCGCTGGTGCTGCTGGCGGTATGGAAGATCAGACCGGGGCGCCCCACGCAGGCCCTGGCAGTAGGTCTGGGCCTGCTGCTGTCGTTGGCACTGTGTCTGTTCTTCACCCCGATCAAGACCTCGGCAGCCTTTTACCTGTTGCCCACCCGCGCCTGGGAAATGCTCGCCGGCGGCCTGCTGTATCTGACGGCCAACCAGTTTCGCCTGAGCGCCTTGTGGCAACGGCTGGTCGAGACCCTGGGCTTTGCCCTGCTGATCGCCTCGATTCTGCTGTTCGATGCCAGCAGCCTGTGGCCGGGCTGGCGCGCCCTGATCCCGGTGAGCGGCACCCTGCTGGTATTGCTGGCTGCACGCCAGGGCTCGCTGTGGACCGGCGGCCGGGTAACCCAGTGGCTAGGCGACTGCTCGTATTCGCTGTACCTGTGGCATTGGCCGCTGGTGGTCAGCCTGGTGTATATCCAGCGCCAGCAGTCACCTGTGGCAATCGCCATAGCGCTGCTGCTGACCCTGCTGCTCGGGGCGTTGTCGTTCCGCTTTATCGAAACCCCGGCGCGCAAAGGCCTCACCCGCCTGCCCAAAGCTCACACCACCCTGGCGATTGCCGCCAGTCTGTTAGTGGTAATGGTGCCAAGCCTGGTGATTCTGGTGCAGCACGGGGTACCGGGGCGTCTGCCAGGGCAGATCGATGCGGTGTTTGCCGAGGCGGAAAACCAAAATCCGCGCAAGGCCGAATGCCTGGCCAATGAGTTTTCCAAGGTGCCGGAATGCACCTATGGCGGTGACCAGTTGGGTGCCATCGTGGTCGGTGACAGCCACGCCGCTGCGCTGATTCGCGCCGTCGAACGGTCGCTGCCCGGCCCTCAGCAATATGTGCTGGATTGGACCATGAGCAACTGCCCGACCATTGCCAAGGTCAAGGCTTCCGATCAGCTCACCTACCGCTGCGGCGACTTCGTGGAGAGCCAGGCCGAGCGCAGTATCGATGACCCCAAGCTGGGCAAGGTGCCGCTGATCATCATCAACCGCACGTCGCTCTATGTGCTGGGCCCCAACGAGCCGGAACGTGGTGCCGAAATGGCCCTGCCCTATCTGTACTTCGACAAGCCGTTTGCTTCGCGCACCCCGGAATACCTCAGGGAAATGCGTGAAGGCATCATCGCCTCGGCCTGCGAGTTCGCCAGAAATCGGCCGGTGTATATGCTGCGGCCGATTCCCGAGTTGAAGCTGGACGTGCCGAAGACCATGGGCCGCGCCCTGATGCAGGGCAAACGCATCGAGGTGTCGATTTCCATGGCGGAGTACCAGGCGCGCAACGCCTTTGTCTGGGAAACCCAGGACCTGGCCGCCGCGCGCTGCGGGGTGAAGGTTCTCGATCCCCTGCCCTACCTGTGCCGGGATGGCCGCTGCGAAGGGGATGTGCAGGGCCAGCCGGTGTATATCGACGACGATCATCTCAGTGAACGCGGCGGCGATTTGTTAGTCCCAATGTTCCGTCAGGTTTTCAATCAGTTACCGCCTGCCTACCCGAGCGCCCTGCCCCTGCAAACAGGGGACGAAGTGGCCCATCTACCTCCGAGCGAACAATCCGCGAGCCCGCCATGACAGCGTCGATCCCCAACCGTTTCTACTCCCTGGACCTTATCCGAGGTCTGGCGGCGCTTGCCGTGGTGTTCTGGCATTGGCAGCACTTCTTCTATGCCGGCAGTACCTTTATGCCCTATGACATGCAGGCGCAGCCGTTCTACTCGGTGTTCTTCCTGCTGTACCACACCGGCTGGCTGGCGGTGGACTTCTTCTTCTCACTGTCGGGGTTCATTTTCTTCTGGCTGTACGCCGAGCAGATTGCCGAGCGGCGGGTCAGCGCCTGGCAGTTCTTTGCCCTGCGCTTCTCGCGGCTCTACCCGCTGCATTTCGCCACCTTCATATTCGTGCTGATCGCGCAGAAATGGGTGATGGCCAGCACTGGCGACTACTTCGTGGTGCCGTTCAACGATGCCTACCATGCCGTGCTCAACCTGTTTATGGCGTCCAGCTGGGGTCTGGAACAGGGGCCGTCGTTCAATGGCCCGGTGTGGTCGGTGTCGGTGGAAGTGCTGATGTATGTGCTGTTCTTTGTGGTCTGTCTGCTGTTCCGTCTGCGCCTGCAGGCGGTGCTGCTGATGATCGCGGTCGGCCTGGCGGTGCTGGCGGTATCGCCGATTCTCGGCCGCGGGATCTTTTCCTTCTTTCTCGGTGGCGCGATCTTCCGTTTCTACCGCTACCTGTGCCACCAGGGCCTGCTCAGCAAAGCCCTGCCCATAATCCTCGGGCTGACCGGCGCGCTCTGGCTGGCAACGCTGCTGGAAGTGAAAACCGGTTGGTTATGGAGCCATGTCCAGGTGCTGCTGGAAACGCTGCTGCCGAGTCGCCTGCACGGCCTTATCCCCCAGGCCATCCATGCTGCCACCCGTTTTATTCCGGTGGCCCTGCTCTTCCCCTTGACCATCCTCAGCCTGGCGCTAACGGAGACCTGGCGTGGCCACTTGGGCCGGCGTTTCGCCATGGTCGGCAACCTCACCTACTCCTCCTATCTGTTGCACTTCCCCTTGCAATTAGTGGTATTTGAAGTAAGCCGCTATATGGGTATCGCCAATAGTTTCTTCTACAATCCGCTGTCGATGATTATGTTCTTTGCTCTGCTCATTCCTCTTTGCCTGCTCAGCTACCACTATTTCGAAACCCCTGCACAAAAGCATGTACGCGCTTTCATGCTGAATTCCACAAACAAACAAAAAACCGTAGCTGGAACTCAAAACGGCTGAACTATCGTTTGATATGTCGCTCTATGTCACTGCGCCAAAATACCTCAACGTATATGGCCAGATGGCATTAACCCCTGCGCGTGGGAGTATGCATATGAGAACCCGGCCAACCCAGCGTCTGAAAGGTGTTGACGTCGATGCCCATAATCGTTTTCGGACGCCTGCCGAGGCTGCAGGCTCCGTCAGCACCAGCGAAAGTGCTATTTCAAGGACAACTATGGACTCCCAAAAAACTTCCTCTAGAAGCGAATGCCTGGATGCGGCTAAAGGAATATGCATTATTTTGGTAGTGATTTATCACACTTCCATGTACTTCCTGGCCAAGTGCCCACAATTCGCCGACACCACCAGCTTCAAAGTTCTGCAAGTCTTTATTACCGGTCTTGGCACCATGCGCATGCCACTCTTTTTTCTTATCTCCGGCTTCCTCGCCAATAGCGCGGTATTCAAACGCAGTTGGCGGGAAATATTTCAACCACGGGTCGCTACCTTTCTCTGGTTGTATATGTTGTGGGTGGTGATGGACTGGTGCTTCCGCGCTTTCCTGATCTCCCATTTCAACCCGGATTTCGTCCACGGCTCCGAAGCCTTCCCCTTCACCATCGAGGCCTTCGCCCGTGACGTGGTGGTCGGCAACACCGCCATCTGGTACCTGTACGCCCTGGTGCTGTTCTTCAGTGTGTGCAAATTGGGCAATCAGCAAGTGCTGTTGACCTTCACCTTTATGGCGCTGCTGTCGATAATGGCCAAGCAACTTGTGCCCATGGAAGATTGGAGTTTGCGCAGCATTGCCAGTAATGCGGTGTTCTTTACTATCGGTTGCTATGGCAAGCCTTATATCGAACAAATTATCGAACGCTTTCACCTGCTGCGATTTGTCGCGGCCTGTGTAGCCTTTCTGGCACTTGGCGAGTTGGCATTACGCCATGACGCCATCGATGTACCAGGGGTCAAGTTTCTGATTTCCTGCTGCCTGGTAGTGGCGGCTCTGGATTTTATCGGTTTACTGACCAAACACTTCCAATTGAATCTGCTGCAAACATTGGGTCGTTACACCCTGCCTATATATGTGTTGCATCACTTCTTTATCGACGTAGCTGCGCAATTGATTCTTCCATTGAATATTCCAAGTGAATATGCAGATGCTGGCGTATTGATTGCACTGCTGGCACTGACAGTGGTCAATTTGTTGGTGTGCACGGGCATCTACATGCTATTGAATCGCCATCACGGACGCATGTTATTTGCCCTGCCAAAACGCGAGCTTTTCAAGATCAAGGCCCGCCAAAGTGAACTAGGACAATAAACTCGGGCAGGCCGCAGTAAAGCAGGCAGCCCCAGCACGCACAGGACAGGCAATGAGTCGCTTTATATTGATTGGGCTGTTCATCGCTCTTGCGGCGGTGATTGTTATCGATGGGTTGGGCTTTGACTGGTTGCCCGTGGCGATAGAGGAACACTGGCCCCACCATACCGCCGCTTTCGCCTTGTTGGTGTTCTGCGCCCGCCTCGCTTTTCCGCGAACCCTGATGTTCTGGACCTTTATCTACGCCGTCGCGCTGGCCCTGTTTCTCGAGCTGGCGCAGGGCCTGTTGCCGCAGCAGACCCTGTCATTCATTCACCTGGCGGCCAACCTGGCCGGCATCGTGATTGGCCTGCTCGCCGCCCAGGTGTGGCGACGTCAGGTGCTCAGCCGCCTGGCCGATAGCTGATCAGGCCTGCGCTCGGGAGCGTCGCTCACGGTGGTGATGATTGCCGAGCACGCCAAGGGCGCAGATCACCACATAGGTGGCGGCGTTGGCGGGGATCTGCAGGTTGAAGTCGGCCAGCGCATGAATCAGCAAGGCAATGATGCCGATGCTCGCCCCGAAACCCACCCCGGAGCGGTAGGTTGATTCACGCTGCCACATGGCACGCTGGGCGTGGTACAGGCCGAACAGCACGAACAGCAACAGGGGCACGCTGCCAAGCACGCCGTATTCGATCAGAAACTGCAGGTAGTCGTTGTGGGCATGCTCGAAGTGCAGGTTGATCTGCGGCCCGGCAAACTTGCCGAATAGCACTTCAAAGGTGCCGGCGCCATGGCCCGTCAGCAGCTGCTCTTTGGCCAGAGGCAGGGCCGCCTGGTAGACGTCGCCCCGCAGGTCGCTGCTGCCCTGAACGGTCGCGACCACTGCGGCCGGCTCTGGGGTGCTGGCGATGCGGTCCACCACCTGGTCCACGCCGAAGTACTGACTGACGATCAGCAGGTCGATCAGCAGCAGACCTGCGAAGAGCAGCCCATTGCGCAGCCGCTGCTCTTTGTCGATCAACATATACACCCCGCCCACCAGCAACAGGCTGGTGAAAAACGCCGCATTGCCCAGGTGCGAATGGCTCATCAGCAGGGCCACGGTCATCAGCGCCAATGCCAGGCGCAGGCGCCCTTTGGGGCCCAGTAGGGTCTCCAGCATATTCACCCAACGGAACGTCCGCTCATCCCGCAGCGCCAGCAACAGGCCGACACCTGCGGCCAGGGTCAGCTCCAGGTAGCCGGCCAGATGGTTGCGGTTGATAAAGGTGCCTGTGGCATCCCCCAGGTAGCTGGTCTTGCTGCCCAGCAACAACCCCTCGATTCCGGACAGGGTCATCACGGTGCCGAAAAACGCCTGAAAGGTGCCGCTCGCCACCAGAACGGCGAGCAGCAGGCTCAGGCGTTTGCGCGTCCGAAACAGATCCACCACCAGTAGAAACAGCAGGCTATAGGCCACGCCCAGCAGCAAATATTGAAAAGTGGCGGCGGCATCCACGGTCAGGCCGGCCAGCCATTGCACCAGCACCCACGCCTGGCTGAGCAGCAGCAGGCCAAGCATCGGCAGCGCCGGGCGCAGGGTGGGGCCGAGGTCGCGGTTGCGCCGCAGGGCATTTACCGCCCAGCCGACGCCCAGGCCGCCGCAGAGCAGCACCAGCAGCCCCATTGACCAGTCGCGGTTGCTGCCAATCGGCAACGGCAGCCACAGCAGCAGCAACAGCGTGCCGCTGATCAGCGCGCGTTCGAGACGTTTTGAGGGAGCAGTCATACCGTGCGTCCTTGCAGATGGAGACGGCTTGGAACCAGAGGAAGCTCGGGTAGACCGATGAACAGCCGCAGATAAGGCCAAATGCTATCACTCCCTAACAGGCCCACGAAACGGTAATACCACCCATGAACCTTAACCCAAGAGCCCCGTCCTAGATGGGGCTTTTTTTATTCTGACGATAATTACCCGGGCCTGCCGTATTGAGGGCTGGGGAAAACCCTGCGACGTCACTGTGGTCAGAATTGTTCGCCCTAATTTAGACGAGCCCCTCCCCGTGACGATTGCCGGCCTGATTTTCGACTGCGATGGCACCCTGGTGGACAGCGAGCGCCTTGCCGCGCACTTGCTGCAACAGCTGCTAGCCGAACAACACAGCAAGCTGACCGTAGAGGAAGTGCTGCGGCGTTTTCGCGGTATCCCCTTCGCCCAGTTTATCGACGAGCTGGGCACCCTGTTCCCGGCACTCGATGGCGCGCAACTGGCAGCGGACTTTCGCCGGCGCAGCTTGCCGCTGCTGCGCGATCAGGTGCAGCAGATGCCCGGTGCCGTCGCCTTTGTGCGCAAGCTGCAGCTACCTATCTGTGTGGCCTCCAATGGCCCACGGGAGAAGATCGAAACCAGCCTGGGGGCGGTCGGATTGCTTGAGGTATTCGGCACGCGGATCGTCAGCGCCTACGAGGTCAGCGCCTGGAAGCCCAACCCCGAATTGATCGTGCACGCCGCCGCCCTGCTAGGTGTGCCGGTAAACCAGTGTCTGCTGGTAGATGACAGTGTGCCGGGGGTGCAGGCCGGCATCAGCGCCGGGGCGCTGGTGGCGGGGTATGGCGAGACGGATTTCAGCGAATTCGCCGGGCTGGCGAATTTTTATCCGGTGCGGGATTTTGCCGAGCTGGGTAAATTGCTCAAGCGGATATCGCTGCGCTAGCCGGAGCCTGCTTTTTGTGGGAGGAGCTTTAGCCGCGATTCCTGGAAACGGTGAACCCGTAGGAGCGGCTTTAGCCGCGATTGGCCCGCGAATGTGCGCGCAGTTTTCGCGGCTCAAGCCGCTCCTACGAGGTCAATAGCGTTACGCGCGTTCCAGGGCCAGCGCCACGCCTTGCCCGCCACCGATACACAAGGTGGCGAGGCCTTTCTTGGCGTCCCGCTTGATCATTTCATGCAGCAAGGTCACCAGCACGCGGCAGCCTGATGCGCCGATGGGGTGGCCGATGGCGATGGCACCGCCGTTGACGTTGACCTTGCTCGCGTCCCAACCCAACTCCTTGCCCACCGACAACGCTTGTGCAGCGAAGGCTTCGTTGGCTTCGATCAGGTCCAGTTGGTCGAGGGTCCAGCCGGCTTTTTCCAGGCAGCGTTTGGTCGCCGACACCGGGCCGATGCCCATGATCGCCGGGTCTACCCCAGCGTTGGCGTAGGCGGCGATTTTCGCCAGCACCGGCAGACCCAGGGCCTTGGCTTTGGCGGCGCTCATCAGCAGCACGGCGGCAGCGCCATCGTTGAGGCTGGAGGCATTGCCAGCTGTCACGCTGCCGTCTTTTTTGAAGGCGGGTTTCAGTTTGGCCAACGCCTCGGCGGTAGTGCCGGCACGCGGTTGTTCGTCAGTGGCGAAGGCAACCGGGTCGCCCTTGCGCTGCGGGATCAGGATCGGCGTGATCTCATCCTTGAAGCGCCCACCTTCGATGGCGGCCACGGCTTTCTGCTGAGAGCCGGCGGCGAAGGCGTCCTGGGCTTCGCGGCTGATCTCGTACTTATCCACAAGATTCTCGGCGGTAATGCCCATGTGGTAGTCGTTAAAGGCATCCCACAGGCCATCGGTAATCATGCTGTCGATCACTTGCGAGTGGCCCATGCGCAAGCCGGTGCGAGCACCCGGCATTACGTACGGCGACAGGCTCATGTTTTCCTGGCCACCGGCGATGATCACCTCGGCGTCGCCACAACGAATGGCCTGGGCACCCAGGTGCAAGGCTTTCAGACCAGAGCCGCAGACCTTGTTCAGGGTCAACGCCGGTACGGCAACCGGCAGACCGGCCTTGATCGCAGTTTGTCGCGCGGGGTTTTGGCCGGCACCAGCGGTGAGCACCTGGCCGAGGATCACTTCATCCACTTCTGCGCCATTCAGGCCGGTTTGTTCCAGCAGGGCGCGGATTACGGCAGCGCCCAAATCAACGGCAGGAATACCGGCCAACGAGCCCTGGAAACTGCCGACGGCGGTACGGGTGGCGGCAACGATTACGACGTCTTGCATGGCTTTGCGCTCCTCAGAACTGCATTTCCGGCACGTGCTCGGGCACCACCAGTTCGCCCGCGGTCTTGGCGATGATCTCCTCGACACTCACCCCAGGCGCACGTTCTTTCAGCACAAAGGTGCCGTTGGCGATTTCCAGATAAGCCAGGTCGGTGAGCACCCGCTTGATGCAACCGGCACCAGTCAGCGGCAGGGTGCATTTGCCGAGCAGTTTCGATTCACCGTCTTTAGAGGCGTGGGTCATGGTGACGATGATATTTTCCGCCCCGGCCACCAGGTCCATCGCCCCGCCCATGCCCTTCACCAGTTTGCCCGGCACCATCCAGGAGGCGATATTGCCGTGCACATCCACCTCGAAAGCACCGAGCACCGTCAGGTCGATATGGCCGCCACGGATCATGGCGAAGGATTCGGCGGAGGAAAAAATCGATGCGCCGGTCCGCGCCGTCACGGTCTGTTTGCCGGCGTTGATCATATCGGCATCGATCTCTTCAGCACGGGGAAACGCCCCCATGCCGAGCAAGCCGTTTTCCGATTGCAGCATCACTTCCATGCCTTCAGGCACGTAGTTGGCCACCAGGGTTGGAATGCCGATACCGAGGTTGACGTAGAAGCCGTCCTGCAATTCGCGGGCGACACGCTGGGCCATTTGTTCGCGGGTAAGCGCCATAGTGTTGTTCTCTCTGCAAAGGGGGTGGCGATCAGGCACGCACGGTGCGTTGTTCGATGCGCTTTTCGAAGCGCCCGCAAATCAGGCGATCAACATAGATGCCGGGGGTGTGGATCTGGGTCGGATCCAGCTCGCCAGGGGCGACGATTTCTTCCACCTCGACCACGGTGATCTTGCCCGCGGTGGCCGCCAGCGGGTTGAAGTTCTGCGCGGTGTGGCGGTACACCACATTGCCGAACCAATCGGCCTTCCAGCCTTTGACGATGGCGAAATCGCCGGTGATGGAAGCCTCCATCAGGTATTCGCGACCGTTGAACTCACGCACTTCCTTGCCTTCGGCCACCGGCGTACCGACCCCGGTGGCGGTGAAGAAGGCCGGAATGCCGGCACCGCCGGCGCGCATCTTCTCGGCCAGAGTGCCTTGTGGGGTCAGTTCCACTTCCAGCTCGCCGCTGAGCAGTTGCTTCTCGAACAGGGCGTTTTCGCCCACATAGGAGGCGATCATCTTGCGGATCTGCCGGTCTTCCAGCAGCACGCCCAGACCAAAACCATCGACGCCACAGTTATTGGAGACCACCGTCAGGTCGCGAACGCCCTTGCGCTTGATCTCGGCGATCAGGTTTTCCGGGATACCACACAGGCCGAAACCGCCGGCCAGTACCGTCATCCCGTCTTCGAGGCCAGCCAATGCCTCCTCGTAAGAACCCACACGTTTATCGAAACCTGCCATCTGCGGCGCCTCTCTTGTTTTGGTGAGGGCCAAAGGGCCCAGTGCCAAGAGTGTTGTGCGCCGCAATTTATTTGTTAAGTTGATTTTTAAAATGGATTGATTGATAAATCAGCACAGTGTTGTTCCCTTAGCGGAGGGGCCGAGATGACCATCAAACAACTGCGGGCCTTTCTGGCGGTGGCGCAAAGCCTGAGCTTTGCCCAGGCGGGCGAGCGCCTGTACCTGTCGCAATCGGCCCTGAGCCTGACCATCAAAGGCCTCGAAGAAGGCCTGGGCGGACGCCTGTTCAGCCGCACCACGCGCAATGTCAGCCTGACCCCCGAGGGCGAGGCCCTGCTGCCGCTGGCTCGCCGTCTGCTGGCTGACTGGGAAAATGCCGAAGACCAACTGCGTCAGCGCTTCACCCTGCAGCAAGGCCGGGTAACCCTGGCGGCCATGCCCTCGTTTGCCTGCAACCTGCTACCGCCGCTGTTGGTGCAATTTCGCGCGCGGCATCCAAAGGTCAATGTCACGGTCAATGACGTGGTCAACGAGCAGGTGATCGAGATGGTGCGCGACCGCCAGGTGGAACTGGGCATCGCCTTCGCCCCGGAGGCCGATGCCAACCTGCACTTCACGCCCCTGTATCTGGATCGTTTTGTCGCCGTAGTAGCCGCCGATTCGCCGCTGGCCGAACGCAAGGAAGTGGACTGGACCAGCCTGCTGGAGCACCCCTTTGTCACCCTGCAACGCCCCTCCACCGTGCGCGTGATGCTGGAAGATCACTTGCGCCAGCGTGGGCTGAAATTACCGGTGGTGTTCGAAAGTCACCAACTGGCGACTGTCGGTCGGATGGTTGCCAATGGCTTGGGGGTAAGTGCGGTGCCGGCGTTATGTGTGCAGCAGATGCATGAGCTGGGCGCTCGCTGTCTCACCTTGCGTGAACCAGTTATCGAGCGGGCTATTGGGATTTTGCGTAAGGCAGATCATGAATTGTCGGTGGCCGCCCAGGCGCTGTATGACACCTTGCTGGCGGCCAGGCCGGCGGAGCCATAAGCGCTCCGAGCGGTGAGTTTTAGAACAACGAAAGCAGGAAGTGCTGGCCGCAGTTCAGCCAATCACAGAGTCTGGCGGGGAAGTCGGGTTGGGCACCTAGCCCGTACAGGAGAAGAAGAGCGCTGCCGGTGAAGCTGAGCAGCCGAGGAGATGGAACCAGATGAGCGTTATCGGATGGACGTTGCATGATGGAAACTCGCCAAGAAAGTGTGAGGCGAGGATGAGGAATAAGCAGAAAACGCTCTGTAGAAGTCAGGTCAAATTCGCGTAGGACAATTCCCGAAAGCCAGCACAACGCCACCCTATATCGACGAAAACCACACTGCTAAGCTCAGCCAGGTCTCGATTTGCCCAACCCCGCTCATGCCGGAGTCAAAACAACAATGCAAACGACCATTCCCAACGTGAAACTTCTGATCGGCGGCGAGCTGATCGACTCCACCAGCAGCCAGTGGCGCGACATCGTCAACCCGGCGACCCAGGCCGTACTGGCGCGCGTGCCGTTCGCCACGCCTGCGGAAGTGGACGCCGCCATCGATGCCGCGGCGCAAGCATTTAAAACCTGGCGCAAAACCCCAATCGGTGCCCGCGCCCGTGTGTTTCTCAAGTACCAGCAACTGATCCGCGAACATATGAGCGAGCTGGCGGCCATGCTGACCGCCGAGCAGGGCAAAACCCTGGCCGACGCCGAGGGCGATGTGTTCCGTGGCCTGGAAGTGGTGGAGCACGCCGCCGGTATCGGCAATCTGCAACTGGGCGAGCTGGCCAACAATGTAGCTGGCGGCGTCGATACCTACACCCTGCTGCAACCTCTGGGGGTGTGCGCTGGCATCACCCCGTTCAACTTTCCGGCGATGATCCCGCTGTGGATGTTCCCCATGGCCATCGCCACCGGCAACACTTTTGTGTTGAAGCCATCCGAACAGGACCCGATGGTGACCATGCGCCTGGCTGAATTGGCCATGCAGGCTGGCGTGCCACCCGGTGTGCTCAACGTGGTGCACGGCGGTGCCGAGGTGGTGAACCGGCTCTGCGATCACCCGGAGATCAAGGCGGTGTCCTTTGTCGGTTCGACCCAGGTCGGCACCCATGTGTACAACCGCGCCACCCAGAACGGCAAACGCGCGCAGTGCATGATGGGGGCGAAAAACCACGCCATCGTGATGCCCGACGCCAACCGCCAGCAAACCCTCAACAATCTGGTGGGTGCCGCCTTTGGCGCGGCGGGACAACGCTGTATGGCGCTGTCCACAGTGATTCTGGTGGGCGAGGCGCAGACCTGGCTGCCGGAGTTGGTCGAGCGCAGCAAAACCCTGCGTCTGAACGCCGGCACCGAAGCCGGTGCCGACCTCGGCCCGGTGGTGTCCTGCGCGGCGCTGGAGCGCATCCACGGGCTGATTGCTGCGGGTGTTGAAGAAGGCGCGACCCTGGCCCTGGACGGCCGCAATCCGACGGTGGCCGGTTTCGAACGCGGCAACTTTATTGCCCCGACCCTGTTCAGCGACGTCACCCCGCGCATGCGTATCTACCGTGAGGAAATTTTCGGTCCGGTGCTTTGCGTGCTCAACGCCGCCACCCTGGATGAAGCCATCGCCCTGATCAACGCCAACCCGAATGGCAACGGCACGGCGATTTTCACCCGTTCCGGCGCTGCGGCGCGGCACTTCCAGGAGGAGATCGACGTTGGCCAGGTGGGCATCAATGTGCCGATTCCGGTGCCGGTGCCGATCTTCTCCTTCTCTGGCTCACGGGCCTCCAAACTTGGCGACCTGGGGCCGTACGGCAAGCAAGTGGTGCAGTTCTACACGCAGACCAAAACCGTCACCCAACGTTGGTTCGATGAAGATGATGTGGGCGCTGTGAACACCACCATCACCTTGAAATAAACCCGTCAGACGCGTGCTACCCACAATTCCAACAAGAGGGACACTGGATGAATATCGGTTTTATCGGCCTGGGCAATATGGGCGCGCCCATGGCCTTGAATCTGCTCAAGGCGGGTCATCAACTGCAGGTGTTTGATCTAGTTGCCGCCTCGGTGCAACGCCTGGTCGAGGCCGGTGCCACCGCCCTGGCCTCCCCCGCCGAGATCGCGCGCAGCAATGTCGAGTTGATCATCACCATGCTCCCGGCTGCCCGCCATGTAAAAGCGGTGTACCTGGGAGAGGACGGTGTGCTTGCCCATGTCGCCGCCGGTGTGCGCCTGATCGACAGCTCCACCATCGACCCGATGACCGCCCGCGAAGTGGCAGCCGCGGCGGCCAAACAGGGCAACCCCATGCTGGATGCCCCGGTGTCGGGTGGCACCGGTGGTGCAGCAGCCGGCACGCTGACGTTTATGGTGGGCGGCAGCGATGCCGACTTCGCCCAGGCCCAACCGCTACTCGCGGCCATGGGCAAGAACATCGTGCACTGCGGCGCTGCCGGCAACGGCCAGGTGGCCAAGGTGGCGAACAATATGCTGCTGGGCATCTCGATGATCGGCGTGGCCGAAGCCATGAACCTGGGGGTGACTCTGGGCATGGACGCCAAGGTGTTGGCCGGAGTGATCAACACCTCCAGCGGCCGCTGCTGGAGCTCGGATACCTACAACCCGTTCCCCGGAGTGCTCGACAGCGCACCCGCCGCACGCGGCTATAGCGGCGGCTTCGGTACCGACCTGATGCTCAAGGATCTCGGTCTGGCCACAGAGGCGGCCAAGCAGGCGCAACAGCCGGTCCTGCTCGGTGCCCTGGCGCAACAGCTGTACCAGAGCTTCAGCGCGCAGGGCCATGGCGAGCTGGATTTCTCCGCCATCATCAAGCTTTACAGCAGCAACGCCTGAGCACGGCGTGCTGCGCCATCCATAACAAGAACAAAACCAGATAGAGAGTCCCCATGCACGACCTGGAACTGAGCGACGAACAACGCATGATCCGCGACATGGCCCGCGATTTCGCCCGCAGTGAAATCGCCCCCCATGCCCAGGCCTGGGCGGCGGCCGGCTGGATCGACGACGGCGTGGTAGCGAAGATGGGTGAGCTCGGGCTGCTGGGCATGGTGGTGCCCGACAGTTGGGGCGGCTCCTTTACCGACTACGTGGCCTATGCCCTGGCGGTGGAAGAAATCGCTGCAGCAGATGCCGCCACCGGCACCCTGATGAGCGTGCACAACTCGGTGGGCTGCGGGCCGGTACTCAACTACGGCAGCGAGGCGCAGAAACAGCAGTGGTTGCCGGCGCTGGCCAGTGGCGAGGCCATCGGTTGCTTCTGCCTGACCGAACCCCATGCCGGCTCCGAAGCCAACAACCTGCGCACCCGCGCAGAGCTGAAAGATGGCCACTGGGTGCTCAACGGCGCCAAACAGTTCGTCAGCAACGGCAAGCGCGCCAAGCTGGCCATCGTCTTTGCGGTTACCGATCCGGAGTTGGGCAAGAAAGGCCTGTCGGCATTTCTGGTGCCCACCGACAACCCCGGCTTTGTCGTCGACCGCAGCGAAAAGAAGATGGGCATCAAGGCATCCGATACCTGCGCGGTCACCCTTGCCAATTGCGTGATCCCCGAAGCCAACCTGCTCGGCCTGCGCGGCAAGGGCCTGGCCATCGCCCTGTCCAACCTCGAAGGCGGACGCATCGGCATTGCCGCGCAAGCCCTCGGCATTGCCCGGGCCGCCTTCGAAGCGGCACTGGTGTACGCCCGCGAACGGGTGCAGTTCGGCCAGCCGATCATCGAGCACCAGAGCATCGCCAATAAGCTCGCCGACATGCACACCCAACTGAATGCCAGCCGCTTGCTGATCCTGCATGCAGCGCGGCTGAAAACCGCCGGGCATCCCTGCCTGTCCGAAGCCTCACAGGCAAAACTGTTCGCCTCGGAAATGGCCGAGCGCGTGTGTTCAGATGCCATTCAGATTCACGGCGGCTACGGCTATCTGGAGGACTACCCGGTGGAGCGTTACTACCGCGACGCGCGCATCACCCAGATCTACGAAGGCTCAAGTGAAATCCAGCGCCTGCTGATCGCCCGTGAGCTGGCGCACTACGCGCTCTGAGTGGCCTCAGGCGGGCCCTGTTACGGCTCGCCCCAGCTGCTGCAGATGCCAGCCGGTTGCCAACAGGGTGGCGACAATCACCAGCCCCAGGCACAGCACAATCCACCAGTAACTGGCGGTGTAAACCGAAATCAGGGTGTCGATATCGTCTTGCTGCCAGCGCCGGGCAAGGCCAATAAAGTCATTGACCTGGGCAGCCAGGTCGGTGCTCTGCGCCAGCAGCTGCTTGTCGTAATGGTCGACCGCCTGGGCGTATTGGGCGGCGCTGACCAGATTGCCGAACTCATCCTGCAGACGCATCAGACGCGAGACATTGTCCTGCAGAACAACCAGCGTGGCACGTTGGCTGGGACCTAAATCCATGGTCGACAAGGCCGTCGCTTCGGTAAATACCCGGGCCATGTAGTTGTGCGCGCGGATCAGCTCGGCGGTGTCCAGATCGCGGTTGTCGGCTTGCGAGCGCAGAATCGCGTCGCTACCCGCCAACGCGGAAAGGTTGGACTCCAGTTCCACCAGACCCCTGCTGAAGGGCACGGTCTGCACTTGGAAATTGATGTTGCTGTCACGCAACGCGTTGGTTTGCAGCAGGGCCATAAGCCCGCAGACAAGGACCATCAGAACGAATAGTCCGGTGCACAACACAGTGTTGAAAAAACGATTGGTATGACGCTGATTCACGGTTTGACTCCCCTTTCATCACGAACCGAACAGAAACCGCCAGAACTGTCGAGCCCGTTCAAAAGCGTCCCTGCTATTGAGTCCCTTTGATCGAATTGCACAAAGCCACAACTACGCAGCCACGAGATACAACCCCAAAACACCACTAAACGACATGAAGATGCTGCCACTCTTAGTTCTACGCATCGCTCGGCAATTCATACACGGGTGCAGCTTGATTGGCGGATGAGAACCGCCGGGGAAAATTAGACGCCAGGGAAGCGTGCGGAATAAATCGGAAGCAAGCTGCTGCCGCGTAGGTAAATTCAATTAATCAAACTCATCGTCAGCTATTGCAGCCGATATCCCACGAAGCAGACGGACCAAGCGCACAACAACACTGTTCAGCCAGCCCGCGCTTGGGCAAACTCCCCTTCCCTGCCAGCCGTTAAGGGCCCGTCGTGACCGCTGCTTCCACCGCTACTCCGCTAAGCCCCCAGCAACTGCGCCAGATCCTGCTCGGTCTGATGCTCGGCATCTTTCTCTCGGCGCTGGACCAGACCATCGTCGCCGTCGCCCTGCCGGAAATCGCCCTGCAATTGCCGGGTAGCGAAGTGCTGGCCTGGGTGGTGTCGGCCTATATGTTGGCCATGACCATTTCCACACCGTTTTTCGGAAAGCTTGGCGACCTGTTCGGTCGGCGGCGCCTGCTGCTGATTTCCATCAGTCTGTTTGTGTTTGCCTCGGTGCTCTGCGCGCTGGCCCAGGACATGTGGCAACTGGTAGGCGCACGTGCGCTGCAGGGCATTGGTGCCGGCGGCATGGTCGCTACCACCCAGGCATTGATTGGCGACCTGATTGCCCCCGCCGAACGGGGCCGCTACCAAGCCTGGTTCAGCGGCATGTTTGCCATCGCCAGCCTGATCGGCCCGCCCCTGGGCGGCCTGCTGAGCAATCAGCTGTCCTGGCGCTGGGTGTTCTGGATCAACCTGCCGATTGGCGTGCTGGCCATCTGGCTGAGTCAGCGGCGCCTGGCGGGGCTGGCGGAAAGACGACGCAAGGCCCGTCTGGATTATCTCGGCGGCGTGCTGTTGCTGATTGGCCTGGGCAGTCTGTTACTGCTGATCACCCGCCTGGGCCAGGAGCGCGAGTGGCTGACCCAGGCCAACGCCATTGGCCTGGCGATTGCCCTGCTTGGCCTGCTGCTGTTTGTGCTGCAGGAACGACGCGCCAGCGAGCCGGTAATCCCCATGGAGTTGTTCCGCATCGGCCCGGTCCGTGCCGGCTGGTGCCTGCTGTTTTTCGCCAATTTCCAGGCCGTGGCCCTGGCGGTGTTGTTCCCCCTGCACGCCCATGCCCAGGGCGGTGCCGGCACCGGTGCCAGCCAGTTGATGGCAATCGCCATAGGCGCGCCGCTGGGGGCTTTTATCGGTGGTCGTCTGAGCTCCCGACTGGGGCGCTACAAACCGCTGATTCTCAGCGGCAACCTGCTGCTGCCGCTGGCGCTGGTGGCCCTGGCCTTTCTGTCGCCCGCCCTGGAAATGCTCAGCCTGCCGTTGCTGGTGTGCTGCGGGGTGGCGCTCGGGCTGCAGTTTCCCACCTCGATGGTGGCGGTACAGAGCGCCGCGCCGGTCAGCCATCTGGGCGTGGTCACTGCGGCCTGCGGCATGTTCCGCGGCTTGGGCGGCGCACTCGGGGTGACCCTGCTATCGAGCCTGCTCTGGCACCTGTTGCCGGGTGTCGACCCGGAACATATCAGCGCCACCCTGGGCCAGGTGGGCAGCGAAGAATTGCGCATGGCGTTTCGCACCCTGCTGTTGCTGGATGCCGCGATTGCCGTGATTCCCCTGCTGATTGCCCTGTGCATGGCGGACAACCGCTTGCGCCACCATCTGCCCGCTGCGGCCAACGCCGACTAGCTGGCGAAAACCCGCCCTTGCCACGGCGGGATCTGGCCAGATCCCGCCAATCCTGCCCCGCACAAATCCGCTACAACCCTTGCGCTGTGGCGCTTTGCCGCGCCTGGCCCCGGTCTTGCTCTTAGCCGTCCTGATAGCAAACTGGAAATGGTTGAACTGATGAAAAAGCTGTTGTTAACCCTCGTCTGCCTGGTCGTTGTCGGCTGCGCGAAAACACCCGAACCGGAAAAGACCGTCGATGTGCTGCTGATCGGCGGCGGCATCATGAGTGCCAGCCTGGGTACCTACCTGAATGAGCTGGAACCGGGCTGGAGCATCGATATTTACGAACGCATGGGCCAGGTCGCCGAAGAAAGCTCGAACCCGTGGAACAACGCCGGCACCGGCCACTCGGCCTTCTGCGAACTGAACTACACCCCGGAAACCGCCGATGGCAGCATCGACATCAGCAAGGCGGTGGCGATCAACGAGTCGTTCGAAATCTCCAAGCAGTTCTGGGCGTACCAGATCGAGCAGAAGGTGCTGAACAACCCCAAGAGCTTTATCAACAACGTGCCGCATATGAGCTTTGTCTGGGGTGACGACAACGTCGCCTACCTGCACAAGCGTCACGCTGCTCTACAACACAGCTCGCTGTTCCGTGGCATGGAGTACTCCGAGGACCCGGCGCAGATCAAACAATGGATTCCGCTGGTGATGGAAGGCCGCAGCGCCGAGCAGAAAATCGCCGCCACGCGCATGCCGATCGGCACCGACGTGAACTTCGGCGAAATCACCCGTCAGCTGTTCGGCTCGCTGAGCAGCCGTCCGGGCGTGGCGCTGCACCTGCAGCATGAAGTGCGCGATATCCTGCGTAACGAAGACGGCAACTGGACCGTGGTGGTCGCTGACCTGGGCAATGCCGAGCAGCTGAAAAGCGTCAAAGCCAAGTTCGTGTTTATCGGCGCGGGCGGCGCGGCGCTCAAGCTGCTGCAGAAGTCCGGCATCCCGGAAGCCGACGGCTACGCGGGTTTCCCGGTAGGTGGCGAATTCCTGGTCAGCAAGAACCCGCAGATCGTCGCCCAGCACCAGGCCAAGGTGTATGGCAAAGCCTCGGTAGGCTCGCCGCCGATGTCGGTGCCGCACCTGGACACCCGGGTGATCGATGGCCAGAAAGCGCTGCTGTTCGGCCCGTTCGCCACCTTCTCCAGCAAGTTCCTGATCAATGGCTCGCTGTGGGACATGTTCAGCGCGCTGACCGTGCACAACGTGCTGCCCATGGCCAACGCCGGCCTGGATAACACCTCGCTGACCACCTACCTGATCGGCCAGTTGATGCTCAGCCAGGACGACCGCATGGCCGCCCTGCGCGAGTACTTCCCGCAAGCCAAAGACGCCGACTGGCAACTGGTCCATGCCGGCCAGCGCGTACAGATCATCAAGAAAGACCCGCAGCTGGGCGGCATTCTGCAGTTCGGTACCGAAGTGGTGAGCTCGGCGGACGGTAGCATCGCGGCCTTGCTCGGCGCTTCGCCCGGTGCGTCCACGGCGGCACCGATCATGTTGTCGGTGCTGGAGAAAACCTTCAAAGACAAGATCAAAACCCCCGAGTGGCAAGCCAAGCTGAAGGAGATCATTCCGTCCTATGGCCAGAAGCTGAACAACAACCTGGAACTGACCAACAGCACCCGTGCCTGGAGCAGCGCCCGCCTGCAACTGCCGTTTGTGCAGGTGCAGGCGGATGCCGACCCAATGGTCGACGCCCTGTAAACCCCGCCCCATCTCGCGCCGGCCGTCCTGGCCGGCGCTTTGTGTTTGCAGCCCCGGCGCTCGCGCTTGCGAGGCCAGGGCTTGAGCGGCACACTGCCCGCTCGCAGGCATATCGCCGCCCCTACTGGAGACACCCATGTCTGTAATGGATACCGACAAACGTATGGCCGCCCGCGCCTTTATTCTCGGCCACGCCGACGCGCTGAGCTGCACGGTGTACCGCCTGGACGAAACCGATCCGGAAGCCGAAGAAGAAGACCTGGGTGACGGCAAGGTGCTGTTTGCCGGCCAGTTCAACGCCCCCGCCGAGTGGGACGAAGAAGCCCGTGAGGACTTCTTTGGCGACGCTGATCCGGGCCTGTTTTTCAACGCCTATATTGAAAGCGAAGCCAAACCCGGCAGCAAAGCGCACTTCAGCGCGGAAATCGGCGACTACGTGGCGGCGTTGCCCGGTCTGGGCGAAGTGGTGATGTATTACGTATACGACGCCGTGGAAGACGAAAGCGGCCGTCTGTGCGTCTTGATTCGCGACGAAGAGCAGCCTGCCTGATTGCCGTTCCGTAGGGCGAATACCCGCAGGGTATCCGCCGTTCAATCGCGACGGCAGCCACTCTGCCGATCGCAGCGGCGGATATCGCCCGAGGCGATATTCGCCCTACTCCTGGTCGTTGGCAGACTCTTCCTTCTGCCACTTGGCCCACTTGGGCGGCACCAGTTTGCCGGCCTGGTAGGTCTTTTCCACCGTGGTGCCATCTTCGTTGTGGATGATCAGCACCGCATCCTTGCCCCGTAGAAAACGCTCGGTTTCCTGAATCAGGCGGCCCTTGGTCAGGGCGCGTTTGGAGGGACGTGTGGCGCCCCTTTTGATCAGTTGCCAACCCTCTGGCACACGGTTGATGTGGTAGTCGCCCATGCTGCAATAGTCCCTTTCATGTCACTGCAACCCCGCAACGCCTAGCGCCACAAGGGTTTCACAGCCTGTGAAGTATCCGAGCGAAGCGGGCTGCGGCAGTTCCCTATAGGGGATGAGCGGTCACTGGAATATCACGCTGATATTTCCCGTTAGTTGCCAACAAGCAATAACGCAAGCACAGCGGCACCAAAGAAAGTTGCCTGGGAAGTTGCACTTTAATATCAAAAAACCGTTTGTCGCCAATGACTTAATTCAGGCGAACGATCCGCGGCAAGGGCCTTCAGAGTTTCTGTAAGGCCCATTAGGGTTTTGCTACTACTTCATAGAAGAGGAGAAACCAAAATGCCTACCAACAAAAACCCAGGTAATTTCGCCAACGATCGAGCAAGGGCCTCGGAAGCTGGTCGCAAGGGTGGACACAACAGTGGCGGCAACTTCGCCAACGACCCGCAGAAAGCCTCCGAAGCCGGCCGCAAAGGCGGCCAGGCCAGCCATGGCGCCAGAGGCTGACCTGTTGTTCGATGTGCCTTGATTCACCAGCGCCACGCTGCTGAATCCGGCAAGGGCCCGCGAGAGCGGGCTTTTGTTTGTTTGGGGTTTTCGTAGTCGCTAACTTTTCAGTGCGATTCAAGAGTCTGGGTCCCAGCCTGCGCTGGGACGACGGTGGTAGGGGTAACAACTCCGTCGTCCCAGCGAAGGCTGGGACCCAGTATTTCGGATGGAACGAGACCAGCGGCCTTGGCGACAGTAGGCTTTTGTTTGTTTGGGGTTTTCGTAGTCGCTAACTTTTCAGTGCGACTCAAGAGTCTGGGTCCCAGCCTACGCTGGGACGACGGTGGTAGGGGTAACAACTCCGTCGTCCCAGCGCAGGCTGGGACCCAGTATTTCGGATGCAACGAGACCAGCGGCCATGGCGACAGTGGGCTTTTGTTTGTCTGGGGTTTATTGACCGCGAAGGTTTCCGTTTGCTTCAAGAGTCTGGGTCCCAGCCTACGCTGGGACGACGGTGGTAGGGGTAACAACTCCGTCGGCCCAAACTGCGCTGGGGCGACGATGGTGGAGGTAAAAACCCCGTCGTCCCAGCGAAGGCTGGGACCCAGAATTTCGGATGGAAAGGCACTAATGAACATCACCACCGATTGTTCCGCCGCCCACGATCATCACCCCGATGGTCATCACCCCGGTAGTCGTTACCGCGATGATCATCCCGGCCACGGGAGTGATACCGATCCGGCCCACGCCCCGGCCGGTTCCAACCTTGCTGAATCGGCGCGCGGTGCGGCGCGGAGTAATAACGCGGTTGCGGTGCCGGCACGTAATAACGCGGTGCCGGGCGATACACCGGCGGCGGCGAGTAATAGCGCGGTGCCGAGTACGCCCGGTATTGCTGCACGCTGTAACCACCGCCATAAACCGGTGCGCCGTAGGTATTGCCATAACCGCCGCGGCCATAGCTGCGGTCGTAATTGTCGTCGTAGTCATAACCCGCACAACCAGCCAGAAACAGGCCTATCAGGCCCAGCAGCAGGGTTCGATAACGCATCATGGCAGCCTCCTGAGACCGCATGGGAACCGAGGGGCGAATGCCGCTCTTTGAGTGTTCCCGCAGTCTTGGACAGCGCAGAAATCTCCCCGGAGCGCTGTAGGGGGAATCAAATTCCATTGCCAGTTATTTCATAAGCGCACCAAAGCGCGGCGCTGCGTCAAACCCTGCCTTATTTTTGCGCACAAGCTGTTCCGGCCAATCACCAGCGACTTGCGCCAACCCCCGGCCTGACTGGCCGACGCAAACTTGGCACGTCTCTCGCTATAGCTCAGCCGTGCAGGATTCACCCGGTCACGCCGGGTACGCGGCACCACAATTCGAAATGGATGACTAGGGTTCCGGCTAGCGCTTAAAACGCTCAGTGACTGGTCCGAGAGTTATCGACCTCCAGTGAGGTTACACGGCGGGACAAAAGCCCGGGAGACGAACGCCAAGCCGCGTTGCGCCTGCCCGCTTTTTTCTCGAACTGGAGGTTTTTCATGCGCAAGTCCTATCTGCTCTCCCTCGCTTTCACAGGCCTTGCTGCCGCCCTCAGTTTCAACGCCCAAGCCGCGCCAAAAGAAAAATTCAGTGTCTGCTGGACCCTCTACGCCGGTTGGATGCCGTGGGAATACGCGGCCGCCGAAGGCATCGTCGACAAGTGGGCGAAGAAGTACAACATCGCCATCGACGTGGTGCAGCTCAACGACTACGTCGAGTCGATCAACCAGTACACCGCCGGCCAGTTCGATGGCTGCACCATGACCAATATGGATGCCCTGACCATCCCGGCCGCCGGCGGCGTCGATTCCACCGCCCTGGTGGTCAGCGACTTCTCCAATGGCAACGACGGCATCGTGCTCAAAGGCAAGGGCAAGACCCTCGCCGACCTCAAGGGCCAACCGGTCAATCTGGTGGAGCTGTCGGTGTCCCACTACCTGCTGGCCCGCGGCCTGGAAACTGCCGGCCTGAGCGAAAAAGACCTGAGTGTGGTGAACACCTCCGACGCCGATATCGCCGCGGCCTTCAACACCAGCGAAGTCAATTCGGTGGTGACCTGGAACCCGATGCTGGCAGAAATCAAAGCCCTGCCCGACACCACGGAAGTGTTCAACTCCAGCCAGATTCCTGGCGAGATCATGGACATGATGGTGGTCAACACCGCCACCCTGAAAGATAACCCGGCGCTGGGCAAAGCCCTGACCGGTGCCTGGTTCGAAATCATGGAGCTGATGACCACCGACAGCCCACGCGCCACTGCCGCGCTGGAACATATGGCCAAGGCTTCCGGCACCGATCTCGCCGGCTTCAAGGCGCAACTGGCGACCACCAAGCTGTTCTACACCGCCAAGGATGCCCTGGCGTTCGCCACCAGCCCGCAACTGCCCGAGACCATGAACAAGGTGGCGAGTTTCTCCTTCGCCCACGGCCTGCTCGGTGAAGGCGCGAAAGACGCCGGTGCCGTCGGCATGAGCTTCGCCAAAGACAAGGTCACCGGCGATCAGGGCAACATCAAGCTGCGCTTCGACCCGAGTTACGTGCAGATGGCGGCAGATGGCACGTTGTAATCATGTTCCCTCGGCAAATCGTAGGTTGGGTTGAGCAAAGCGAAGCCCAAGCTACGCCAAAACCGCTGCTCGACTCGAGACCGCCATGCGTTTAATCAATCGCCACCCCGACGGTGCCGGCCGCCTGCTGCTGATTCTGCTGCCGTTCGCCCTGTTGCTGTTCGCCTACTTCACCGGCTCCTCGGCGCGGTTGGCGGACAACCCCAACGACAAGCTGCTGCCCAGCGCCGTGCAGATGACCGATGCGGTCAAGCGCATGGCCTTTGAAGAAGACAAACGCAGCGGCGGTTATCTGCTCTGGCAGGACACCGCCTCCAGCCTGCAACGCTTAGGCATGGGCCTGGGTATCGCCGCTGTGGTCGGCCTGTGCCTGGGTATCGCCGCCGGCACCCTGCCGCTGTTCGGCGCGCCACTGTCGCCACTGCTGACCGTGCTGTCGATGGTGCCGCCGCTGGCGGTTTTGCCAATCCTGTTTATCGTCTTCGGCCTTGGTGAGCTGTCGAAAGTCATGCTGATCGTGATCGGCATCACCCCGGTACTGGCCCGAGACCTGGAACAACGGGCGCGGGAAATTCCGCCGGAGCTGCTAATCAAAGCACAAACCCTCGGTGCCTCGACCTGGACCCTGATTCTGCGGGTGATCCTGCCGCAACTGCTGCCGCGCTTGCTGATTGCCCTGCGCCTGGTACTGGGCTCGGCCTGGCTGTTTCTGATCGCGGCCGAAGCCATCGCCTCCACCGACGGCCTGGGCTACCGGGTGTTTCTGGTGCGCCGCTATATGGCCATGGATGTGATCCTGCCCTACGTGGTGTGGATCACCCTGCTGGCCTGGCTGATGGACCTGGGCCTCAAGCGCCTCACGCAACTGGCCTTCCCTTGGTATGAAGGAGCGAAAGCATGAGCGCCTTTATCGAGGTGAAAAACGTCTGGCAAACCTACGGCGACCAGGTCGTTCTCGAGAACCTGAACATCAACGTTGCCGAAGGTGAGTTCTGCACCCTGGTGGGCACCTCCGGCTGCGGAAAATCGACCTTTCTGCGCCTGCTGCTGGGCCAGGAAGTGCCGAGCAAGGGCGAGATTCTGCTCGGCGGCAAACAGCTCGTGGGCGAGCCGGATGCCAGCCGTGGCGTGGTGTTTCAGCGTTACTCGGTATTCCCCCATCTGTCGGTACTGAACAACGTCGCCCTGGGTCTGGAACTGCCCCGCGCACCGCTGTTCGGCCGGCTGTTCGGCCAGGCCAAACGGGATGCCCGTGAGCAAGCCGCGGCACTATTGAAAAAGGTCGGCCTCGGCCACGCCCTGGACAAATACCCCACCCAGCTTTCCGGCGGCATGCAGCAACGGCTGGCGATTGCCCAGGCGCTGATCATGCAGCCACGAGTGCTGCTGCTGGACGAACCCTTCGGTGCCCTCGACCCGGGCATCCGCAAAGACATGCACGAACTGCTGCTGGAGCTGTGGCGCGAGACCAAGCTGACGGTCTTCATGGTCACCCACGACCTGTCCGAAGGTTTCACCCTCGGCACCCGCCTGCTGGTGTTCGACAAGGTCCGCCACGACCCGCATGCGCCCAATGCCTATGGCGCGCGCATTACCTACGACATCCCCCTGAACCCCGACCGCCGCGCCACCCGTGCCGCCGTCGACGCCCTGCCGGCGCATGTCACCGGCAGCCTGCATTCCGTTTACCAAGGAGCCTGACCATGAGTGCCTCGTTGAGCCTGCGCCCCAGCCTGTATGAAGAAACCGTACCCGGTGGCGGCCACACCTCGTTCGTCCTCAAACGCGGCCAGCTGCTGCGCCTTACCGATCTCGAAGGCGGTGCCAATGTCAGCCTGATGCTGCTCAATGCCGCCGAGAAAAGTGAGCGGCTGAACCTGCCCGACAGCCTCAAGGGCCAACACACCGCCAAGCTCACCGCCGGCCATTGCCTGTACTCGGACATGGGCCGCGTACTGGCCGCCATCACCGCCGACACCTGCGGCTGGCACGACAGCTTTGGCGGCGTGCTGAACGCTGCCGAGGTGCAGGAAAAATACGGTGCCGGTCGCTACCAGGAGCTGCGTAACGGCTTCTTCCGCAATGGCGTGGACAACCTGCTGGTGGAAATGGGCAAGTGGAACCTCAACCTGCAGGACCTGTTGATGGTGCTCAATTTGTTCAGCAAGGTGACGGTGGACAGCGACGGTTGCTTCCATTTTGCCGCAAACAATTCCAAGGCTGGTGACTACGTCGAGTTGTACGCGCCGATGGATACCCTGGTGGTGCTTACCGCCGTGCAACACCCGATGGACCCCAATCCTAAGTACGCCCCCAAGCCGGTGCAGCTGAACTGGAGCCAGGTGGCCGAACACGGCATCAGCGTGCTGTGCCGCACCTCGCGTCCGGAAAACGGCCGGGCTTTCCACAACACTGAACGTCAGTACATCTGAGGGCCACGCCATGTCACTTATCCACAGCCCTCTCCATGAAGAAGCCGCCGTATTTCGCGCCACCATCGGGGCCGGCGAGCCGTTCCTCAAAGAAGTGAAAGCCGGGCAAACCCTGCGTCTGCTCGACCTGGAAGGTAACCAGGCGGTCGACACCCTGTTCTTCAGCGCCAGCAACCCGCGCGAGCGCTACGACGTGCAACGCACCCTGCGCAAACAGAACCGCGTGTACCTCACCACCGGCACGGTCTTGTACTCCAACCTCGGCAACCCGCTGCTGACCATCACCGCCGACACCTGCGGGCGTCACGACACCTTGGGCGGTGCCTGCGCCCAAGAGAGCAACACCGTGCGTTACGCCCTGGACAAACGCTACATGCACAGCTGCCGCGACAACTTCCTGCGCGCCAGCCTGCACGACGGTCGCCTGAACAAGGCCGACATCAGCGCCAACATCAATTTCTTTATGAACGTGCCGGTCACCCCCGAAGGCGGCCTGACTTTTGAAGACGGCATTTCGGCAGCCGGTAAATACGTCGAGCTGGTGGCCCATATGGACGTGATCGTGCTGATCTCCAACTGCCCGCAACTGAACAACCCCTGCAACGGCTACAACCCGACGCCGGCGGAGTTTCTCGTATGGGACTGATTCGGCGCTGGTTGTTTGCCTTGTGCCAGAGCCGCAGTGGGCAGGTGCTTAAACAGGACGCCAATCTCGTAGGAGCGGCTTCAGCCGCGATGCTCTTGAAAGATAAAAAGCATCGCGGCTAAAGCCGCTCCTACGAGATCGAGTACCGATTCGCCACCACGGACGACCGTGGGTGCACACCTAATACAGCGGGACGGCCCGCCTCCCCTTTCGAGGGCTCGACGACATGTTCAACAAACTGCTGATCGCCAACCGTGGCGCCATTGCCTGCCGCATTCTGCGCACCCTGCGTGCCTTGGAAGTAAAAGGCGTGGCCGTGTATTCCGAGGCCGATGCCGCCAGCCTGCATATCCAGCAGGCCGACGAGGCCTACAGCCTGGGTGAAGGGGCCGCTGCCGGCACCTACCTGAAGGTCGAAAAAATCCTCGCCATCGCCAAGCAGACCGGTGCCCAGGCCATTCACCCGGGCTACGGTTTTCTCTCGGAAAACGCCGCCTTTGCCGAAGCCTGTGAGGCGGCCGGTATCGCCTTTGTCGGCCCGACCCCGGAGCAACTGCGGGTGTTCGGCCTCAAGCACACCGCCCGTGCCCTGGCCAAGCAACATGGCGTGGCGATGCTCGAGGGCACCGAGCTGTTGGAAAACCTCGACGCCGCGCTAATCGCCGGTGAGCAGGTGGGCTACCCGGTGATGCTGAAAAGCACCGCCGGCGGTGGCGGCATCGGCATGCGCGTGTGCCGCTCGGCGGCTGAGCTGAGCGAAGCCTTCGACGCGGTAAAACGCCTGGGGCAGAACAACTTCAGCGACGCCGGGGTATTTATCGAGAAATACATCCAGCGCGCCCGTCACCTGGAAGTGCAGGTGTTCGGCGACGGCCAGGGCGAGGTGATCGCCCTCGGCGTGCGCGACTGCTCGGTGCAGCGGCGCAACCAGAAAGTGCTGGAAGAAACCCCGGCCACCAACCTGCCCGCCGGCATGGCTGAGGAACTCTGCGCCGCCGCCATCAAGCTGGCCAAGGCGGTGAACTACCGTAGCGCCGGCACCGTGGAGTTTGTTTACGACAGCGAGGCGAGCCAGTTCTACTTCCTGGAAGTGAACACCCGCCTGCAGGTAGAACACGGCGTTACCGAACAGGTGTGGGGCGTGGATCTGGTGAGCTGGATGATCCAGCTCGCCGCTGGTGACCTGGCGCCGCTGAGCGAATTGATCAAGGGCCTGAGCCCCAAGGGCCACGCCATTCAGGCCCGTCTGTATGCCGAAGACCCGGGCCGCGACTTCCAGCCCAGCCCCGGCCTGCTCACCGCCGTGCAGTTTCCACCGGCCGATGGCAAAACCCTGCGCATCGACACCTGGGTAGAAGCCGGCTGCGAGATTCCGCCCTACTTCGACCCGATGATCGCCAAGCTGATTGCCTGGGCACCGAGCCGCGAAGAAGCCCGTAGCGGGCTGTACAACGCTCTGGGCGAGAGCGTGTTGTACGGCGTGGAAAGCAACCGCGACTACCTGCGCCAGATTATCCAAGATGCCCCCTTCGCCAGCGGCAATCCCTGGACCCGCTGCCTGGAGCAGTTGGTGTACCAGGCCGACACCGTCGAAGTGCTGGGTGCCGGTACCCAGACCACCGTGCAGGACTACCCCGGTCGCCTCGGCTACTGGGCCGTCGGCGTACCGCCGTCAGGGCCGATGGATGACCGCGCACTACGCCTGGGCAACCGTCTGCTGGGCAATGCCGAGGGCGCTGCCGCGCTGGAAATCACCATGAGCGGCCCGACCCTGCGCTTCAACACCGACGCCGTGGTGGCGGTGACCGGTGCCGAAATCCCCCTGAGCCTGGATGGCGTGGCCCAGGCCATGAACAGCACCCTGCTGATCAAAGCCGGTAGCACCCTGAGCCTCGGCACCATCGCCGCAGCCGGCGCGCGCAGCTACCTGTGCCTGCGCGGCGGCCTGCAAGTGCCGGACTACCTGGGCAGCAAAAGCACCTTTACCCTTGGCCAGTTTGGCGGCCATGGTGGCCGTGCCCTGCGCGCCGGCGATGTGCTGCATATTCCGCCACTGAGCGACGACAGCCACGGCGTCAGCCTGAACACCGACCTGTGCCAACCGCTGCCAGCTGTTCGCACAATCCGGGTGATTTACGGCCCGCATGGCGCGCCCGAATACTTCACCGCCGAGTACATAGACACCTTCTTCGCCACCCACTGGGAAGTGCATTTCAACTCCAGCCGCACCGGCGTGCGCCTGATCGGGCCCAAGCCACAATGGGTGCGCGAGAGCGGTGGCGAGGCCGGGCTGCACCCGTCCAATATCCACGACAACCCATACGCCATTGGCGCGGTGGATTTCACCGGCGATATGCCGGTGATCCTCGGCCCGGATGGGCCGAGCCTGGGCGGCTTTGTTTGCCCGGTAACCATTATCGAAGCGGACCTGTGGCAGCTAGGCCAACTCAAGGCTGGGGACAAAGTGCAGTTCACCCCGGTAGATATCGCCAGCGCCCGCGAGCTGGCCAAGGCCCGGCGGCAGGAGTCCGTCAGCCTGGTGCCGCAAACAGCGGCAGTAGCGCCAGCGGCCAGCGCCTTGGCCTCGCCGATCGTGCTCGACCTTGGAGAGAACGACACCCGCCTGGTCGCCCGCCTTTCCGGCGACACCCACCTGCTGGTGGAGATCGGCGCGCCGGAGCTTGATCTGGTCCTGCGTTTCCGTGGCCACGCCTTGATGCAAGCCCTGCAAGCCAAAGCCCTGGACGGCGTGATCGACCTGACCCCGGGCATCCGTTCGCTGCAAGTGCACTACCAGCCGGAAACCCTCAGCCTCACCGACCTGCTCGGCATCATCGCCGGCGAGTGGGACGCCGTATGCGCCGCACAAAACCTGGAAGTGCCGTCGCGCATCGTGCACCTGCCGCTGTCCTGGGATGACCCGGCATGCCAGTTGGCCATCGAGAAATACATGACCACCGTGCGCAAAGACGCGCCCTGGTGCCCGAGCAACCTGGAGTTTATCCGCCGCATCAACGACCTGCCCAACCTCGACGAGGTGTACCGCACCGTGTTCGACGCCAGCTACCTGGTGATGGGCCTGGGCGATGTCTACCTCGGTGCCCCGGTAGCCACGCCGCTGGACCCGCGCCACCGTCTGGTGACCACCAAATACAACCCGGCCCGTACCTGGACCGCGGAAAACTCGGTGGGCATCGGCGGTGCCTATATGTGCGTGTATGGCATGGAAGGCCCCGGCGGCTACCAATTCGTTGGCCGCACCCTGCAGATGTGGAACCGCTACCGCGAAGTCGCCGCCTTCGATGGCAAACCGTGGCTATTGCGCTTCTTCGACCAGATCCGTTTTTACCCGGTAGGTGCCGACGAGCTGCTGCAGATCCGCAAGGATTTCCCCCTGGGCCGCTACGACCTGCAGATCGAACACAGCGTGCTCAACCTCGCCGACTACCAAGCCTTTCTGGCCAGGGAAGCCGACACCATCGGTGCCTTCCGCCGTCAGCAGCAAGGTGCCTTCAACGCCGAACGGGAACGCTGGATCGCCAGCGGCCAGGCGCACTTCGACAGCGAAGAGGCGCTGGCCGAGCAAGGCGAAGATGCGCCATTGGCGGCCGGCCAGCACAGCATTGAAAGCCATATCGCCGGTAACCTTTGGCAGGTACAGGTGGAGGCCGGAAACAGCGTTAAGGCCGGCGATGTGCTGGTGATTCTCGAGTCGATGAAAATGGAAATCCCCCTGCTCGCCCCGCGTGACGGGGTGGTCAAAGAGGTGCGGGTGCAACCGGGTTCGGCCGTGCGCGCCGGGCAGCGTGTAGTCGTCCTGGAAGAAATCTAAAGCCCAACTCATATCCCCGTAGGAGCGGCTTCAGCCGCGATGTTCTTGATCTTGAAAAGCATCGCGGCTGAAGCCGCTCCTACGGGAGTTGCGTACCAAGGAGCCACCTTATGAACCACCCATACGACCTGCGCCTTAGCGCCGTCAAAGCCACCTACCTGGCCGGCACCACCACGCCACGGCAACTGCTCGGCGCGCTGCGTGAACACGCCGCGGCGCTGAATCCTGAATTCAATCTGTTTATCCATCTGCTCAGCGCAGAAGAACTGGAGCCCTACCTCGCCGCCCTGGATGGCAAGAGCGCCGACAGCCTGCCGCTGTTCGGAGTGCCGTTTGCGATCAAGGACAATATCGACCTCGCCGGTATCCCCACCACCGCCGCATGCCCGGCCTTTGCCTATACCCCAAGCAAGTCGGCCAGCCTGGTCCAACAGTTGATCGCCCTGGGTGCCGTGCCACTGGGCAAGACCAACCTCGACCAGTTCGCCACCGGCCTCAACGGCACCCGCTCGCCCTATGGCCCGTGCCGCAACAGCGTGCATCCGGATTACCCGTCGGGTGGTTCCAGCGCCGGTTCGTCCCTGGCGGTCGCACTCGGCCTGGCCAGCTTCGCCCTGGGTACCGACACCGCCGGCTCCGGTCGCGTACCGGCGGCACTGAACAATCTGCTCGGGCTAAAAGCCAGCAAAGGCCTGCTCTCCACTGCCGGTGTAGTTCCCGCCTGCCGTACCCTGGATTGCGTCACCTACTTCACCGCCAGTGCCCGGGAAGCCAGCCATTTGCTCGGCCTTACCGCCGGCCTCGACCCAGCCGACGCCTATAGCCGCAAAAACCCGCTGTGGAACGATGCCAGCGCCTTTGGCGTGGCACGCCCCGGCTTCCGTTTTGGCGTGCCCAAGCAGCTTGAATTCCTCGGCTGCCCGGAGAGCCCGGCACTGTTCGGCGCCACCATCAAGCACCTCGAAGCCCTGGGTGGCATAGCGGTGGAGTTGGACTTCGAGCCCTTCGCCGAAGCCGCGCGCCTGCTCTATGAAGGCCCGTGGGTGGCCGAGCGTTACAGCGTGGCTGGCGAGCTGATCGAAGCGCAGCCGGATGCGGTATTGCCGGTGATTCATGCCGTGCTTTCCAAAGCCCCGGGCACCACCGCCGTGCAGCTGTTCCGCGCCCAGTACCGTCTGCAGGAACTCAAAGCCATCTGCGACCGCGCCATGGCCGCGCTGGATTGCGTGCTGACCCCGGCCTACCCGCGCCCCGTGACCCTCGCCGAGCTGGACGCCGAACCGGTCAAACGCAACTCGGACCTCGGCTACTACACCAACTTTATGAATATGCTCGACTACGCCGCTGTCGCCGTGCCGGCAGGCTTTATGGCCAATGGTTTGCCCTGGGGCGTAACCCTGTTTGGTCGCCCCTTCACCGACCAGTACCTGCTGAGCCTGGCCGAAGGTCTGCAGTGCGAAACCGACCTGCCCTTGGCCGGTGAGCGCAGCCTGAGCGTCAGCGCGCCGGCAACCGTCGCCCGCCACGACCTGGCACGGCTGGTGGTGTGCGGCGCGCACCTGGACGGTCTGCCGCTTAACTGGCAGCTCAAGCAACGTGGCGGCCGTCTGCTGCAAGCCACGCAGAGCTCAGCGGATTACCAGCTCTGGGCGCTGGCCGGCGGCCCGCCCTTTCGCCCAGGCATGATGCGTGTAGCCGACGGCGGCGTGGCCATCGAGGTGGAGGTCTGGGAACTGCCGAGCAGCGAGCTGGGCTCGTTCCTCACCGGCATTCCGGCACCACTGGGGCTGGGCAAGGTGCAACTGGCCGATGGCAGCTGGGAAAGCGGCTTTATCTGCGAACCTTATGGCTTGGCAGGGGCGACCGATATCAGCCACTTTGGCGGCTGGCGGGCGTATCTGAAAAGTAAATAGCCGCCGAGCGCGCACGGTCCCACGGGGGTGGCGTTGCGGTTATAGCTGACGCAACGCCTGTCGCGAGCTAGCATGGCGCCATGTCCACCTCCCCTCCCCGCCCTGATGCCGATCGCTGCCCACTGTGTGGGCAGTTGAATCAGTGCACCCAGGCTGATCCCGCCACCGCAGCCGATGAGTGTTGGTGTTTTAGCGCGACGGTTTCGGCCGAGGCATTGGCGCGCTTGAGTGCCGAGCAGATTGATAAAAGCTGTTTGTGCCCGAAGTGCGCCTTGGCCCTTGTGGAGGCTTCAGCCTCGAGTTCTTGATCTTCAAAGCATCGAGGCCAACGCCTCTCCCAGACGAAACCCAATAGCCCCATGCGCCTCGACCGATTCCTCGCCAACCTGCCCGCCGCCAACCGCTTCGATGCCCGCCAGCAACTGGCTGCCGGGCGGGTGAAGGTGGATGGCGAGGTGGTGCGCGACGGGCTGTTGGATATCCGCGAATTCCAGCGCGTGGAGCTGGACGAACAGCTGCTGCAAGCGGGCAAACCGGCGTTGTACTTTATGCTGCACAAACCGGCCGGCTACGTCAGCGCCACCGAACACGATGAGCATCCGACAGTGCTGGACCTGCTCACCGAAGCCCGTCAACACCCTCTGCACCTGGCCGGGCGACTGGACCTTACCACCACCGGTTTGCTGCTGCTGAGCAACGACGGCCAGTGGTCGCGCCGCGTAACCCAGCCCACAAACAAACAGCCCAAGGTCTACTACGTCGAGACCGAACAGCCGATCAGCGCCGAGTACATCGAGGTGTTTGCCCAGGGCCTGTACTTCGCCTATGAAGACCTCACCACCCTGCCCGCCGGTCTGGAAATCCTCAGCCCCCATAGCGCACGGCTGACCCTGTATGAAGGCCGTTATCACCAGGTAAAGCGCATGTTCGGGCACTTTCAGAACAAGGTTGTGCGCCTGCATCGGGAAAGCGTGGGTGCGCTGGTACTCGACCCCGCCCTGACACCCGGCCAATACCGCACCCTTACCCCAGACGAAATCGCCGCGTTCTGACTCCAACATCATTCCCGAACGGCTTTTGATTTGCGGCAAAAAAAATCACGACTAAAGTCGCTGCTACGGGCTCAAAACCCAACCAGCCGTTTTGGAGGGCCACGATGAAGGCGCTGTCGTTATTAGTCGGTTTGTGGGTTGTGATCAGCCTTAGCGGCGCCGTTAGCGCTCCAGCCAGTCTGGCTCCGGTACCGCCGGCAACGGACTTGCGCCAGCGCTTGCAGGAGCTTAAACCGGGGCAATTTCTCTGGAACCCGCAAGTGTCGCCGCAAGGGCCGGTGACGGTAGTCGTCAGCCTTACCGAGCAGCGCGCCTACGTGTACCGCAATGGCATCGCCATTGGCGTCAGCACCATCAGCAGCGGCAAGAAAGGCAAGGAAACCCCGACCGGGGTGTTCAGCATTCTGCAAAAAAAAGTCGACCATAAATCCGACCTCTACAACAGCGCGCCCATGCCCTATATGCAGCGCCTGACCTGGGACGGCATCGCCCTGCACGCCGGCCACCTGCCCGGCTACCCGGCCTCCCACGGCTGCGTGCGACTGCCCATCGAGTTCGCCAAGAAGCTGTTCGAAACCACCGGTTTCAGTTCGACCACAGTTATCGTCACCGATGCCCACAGTGCGCCCGTAGAGGTTTACCACCCTGGCCTGCTGGCACCGACAGTCAGCGCGGGCAAACCGGTGGCCACCGCAGTGCTCAGCAGCGAGACCTTCTGGAATGACCCGGGTGACAGTGGCGGCCCCCTGTCGGTGCTGGTCAGCCGTGCCGATTTGCGTGCCTATGTCTTCCGAGGCGGCCAACTGGTGGGCAGCGCACCGGTGCTGGCGCTGGACAGCAACCAACAGCACCACGGCATGGCGGTGTTTTCCTTGCTGGAAAAACCCATCATCAATGAGCTGATGCCGGCCCGGCCGCTGCACTGGTCAGCGATCCAGGTAAGCAACCCGGAGTTCGGCAATTCGCCACGCGAGCAGCTCGGTTCGCTTAACGTCGACCCGGACTTTCTGAAAAATCTGCAGGCCGCCATGGATGTCGGCACCACCCTGGTGATAACCGATCTGGCCTCCACCGCGGAGACTCGCAGCAACGGCAACTTCACCGTAATCACCACCGAAGCGGAAAAAACCAAGTAACCGCTGGTCAAAAAATGATCGGAAGCCAAGCGCCAATTGTGCACAATGCCCGCGCACAACTACTCAAACAGGGCTATCTGCTTGTTGATTCGACTGACTTGGGGGAGCGCCCTGCGGCGCTGCGCGGGCTACTGCGGCCTGCTTCTGCTGACCACCAGCTTCGCGGCAAAGGCGCAACCGCTGCCTAGCGCCACGGACCTGCAACGCCTGGCACCAAGCGCCAGCCTCACCGCCCTGAAACTGGCGCTCACCGCGTACCAGTGCGCGAGCCAGGCCGATCCGAATAAGCTGCTCACCGTTATCGACTACTCCAAACCCTCGCGGGACAAGCGCCTGTGGGTGTTCGACCTGAAGCAGAAAAAACTGCTGTTCGAAGAGTGGGTTGCCCATGGCAAGAACAGCGGTGCCGACCTGGCGACCTCGTTCTCCAATGTCCCCAACAGCTACCAGAGCTCCATCGGCCTGTATCAGACCGGCGAAACCTACAGCGGCAAACACGGCCGTTCGCTGCGCCTGCTGGGCCTGGAACCGGGCTTCAACGACAACAGCCAATCGCGCGCCATCGTTATGCATGCCGCCGCCTATGCCGACCCGAAAGTAGTGCCCGGTCTGGGTCGTCTGGGTCGCAGCCAGGGCTGCCCCGCCGTGCGCCCGGCGATTGCCGGCAAACTGATCGACACCCTGAAAAGCGGCAGCTACGTGTTCGCCTACTACCCGCAACAGCAGTGGCTGAATCGCTCGCGCTACCTCGGCGGACAAAGCTGCCCAAGCACCGGCGAAACCCTGGCCGTCCTGCAGAAATAAACGACACGCTGCGGGCACCAGAACCGGTCACTCATCGGACAGCCCGCTATCAGACGTTTCAATTACCGAAAAAGCCCTCGCCCACGCTTGCAGCTGAAAACAGCAAGTGCTTAACTCGAGTCACAAGGTCAGAGCGTGACTTACCAGTCACGGCGACCATCTAAGCACTTCCCCGGTTACTGGCGCTCTGCGCCAATTGGATTCCTGCCTGGTTCACCCGCCTTTTCACACGCGTTCCCCACGCCGTGTGGCAGTTGCGTTGTTCGATCCTAACCGCTTTAAAAACAATAACTTATAAATTTTAATGGCTGACATTCAGTTGTCATGTCCAGGCGTTTTGCTGTCTGCCCTACACGGCTCTTTTCAGCGGCGACCCCGCTTATGTGAGCACTACCTTGCGCCAAGGAGGAAGACGACATGAGGCCAGAAACCGCAGTCGTTCATGCATACAGTCACAATGTGCACACCGAGTACTACGCCAACCCGGCGGCGCGTAAAACCGTCATCCTGGTAAACGGTTCGTTGGCCACCACCGCCTCATTCGCGCACACGCTCAAATACCTCACACCGAAATTCAACGTGGTCTGCTACGACCAGCCCTACGCCGGCCAATCAAAAGCGCACAACGTCCATGTGCACCCGTTGAGCAAAGAAGACGAAGCGGAAATTCTGCTGGAGCTGATCGAGCACTTCGACGCGGACTATTTATCGTCGTTTTCCTGGGGCGGCGTGGCCTCGTTGCTGGCCTTGGCCCAGCGCCCCAAACGCATCGAGAAAGCGGTGATCAACTCGTTCTCGCCACTGCTCAACGAGCCCATGCTCGACTACCTGGAAAAAGGCCTGTACTACCTGCAGACCATGGACCGCGACAAGATGGGCCATCTGGTCAACAACACCATCGGCAAACACCTGCCGTCCCTGTTCAAACGCTACAACCACCGGCATATCAGCACCCTGCACGACCACGAATACCGGCAGATGCACGCCCATATCCACAAAGTGCTGCACCTCGACACCCACTGCCACATGGCCTGCCTGCACAGCATCGATACGCCGCTGTTGTTTATCAACGGCGAACACGACGAATACACCACCGCCACCGATGCGCGCATCTTTGGCAACCACCTCAACGACTGCCAATTCACCACCGTGAGCAACGCCGGACATTTCCTCGACATGGAACACAAAGGTGCCTGGCAACAAACCCAGAACGCCATGCTTGGCTTTCTGCAAACCGGTAACCAGCAACGCCGCCCGGTACACGACAACACGGCTGCCATTGCGGTGTAAAACGCGGAGAGGTTTGTCCGCCCGCAGTGAAAAACATCGCCCTGTTATCACTGCGGGCTTCAATTCCCCGCCCGCTTCTGGTACAAAGTCACCCGCAAAAGCGGGTGTCGTATAATGGCATTACTCCAGCTTCCCAAGCTGATAACGAGGGTTCGATTCCCTTCACCCGCTCCAGATTCGAAACAACAAAAAGCCCCGCTGATGCGGGGCTTTTTGGTTTCTGGGTTTTGGGCTGTTGAAAAGGTGTCGAAACCGGCAATCTCCACCTGTCTTTCATGGAGTATTTGCCGTGGTGTTCTTTGCTATCGACCGACGCGGACTGGACGATTTCCTAACACTGAAACCCGCGAGCGCGACGCTCTGGATTACCGCTGATGTGCTTATACAAGAAGAGCTTGATGCCTTGCGAACTCGCGGAACTGCCGTCACAACCTTCAACTATTCTCTGAGCCGCAAAGACATTTCTGGCATTGAGCAAGCGGTTGCGACAATACGCGAGCATCATCTAGGGCAGACAGTTTGGGTCGGTTGCTAACGAGGCGACTGCGTCTAACCGCTTCGTCACCCACCTTTCGGAGACTCCAGCTTGAGCGAAACCTTGCCTACCAAAGACCGTGTACGTATCAAACAGGTCGAACTGCTCTCGGACAATTGGTACATCCTGCGCAAAACCACTTTCGATTACCGGCGCCCTGACGGCAGCTGGCAAACCCAGACCCGCGAGACCTATGACCGGGGTAATGGCGCGACCATTCTGTTGTACAACCGCGTCAAGCAAACGGTGATTCTTACCCGCCAGTTTCGCTTTGCTGCGTTTGTGAATGAGCATGACGGCATGCTGATCGAGACCTGCGCCGGGCTGCTGGATCGGGACGATCCGATCACCTGTATTCGCAAGGAAACCGAAGAGGAAACCGGTTACCGCATCGAGCATGTGCGCAAGGTGTTCGAGGCGTTTATGAGCCCCGGCTCGGTGACCGAGCGGCTGTATTTTTTCGTGGGTGAATATGGGGATAGCGACCGTATCGGTGACGGTGGCGGGCTGGCGAATGAAGGTGAGGAGATCGAGGTGCTTGAGCTGCCCTTCGAGCAAACCCTGAAGATGATCGAAAGCGGTGAAATCACTGACGGCAAGACCATCATGCTGCTGCAGTACGCGAAGATGAACGCACTGCTCGACTGAGCAGCCGAGCAATCCCGTCATCCAACTGTCACCCCCACTTGCTACCGTCCGCGCGCCCTTCCAGCCAGTGGACGCCCAGGTTGAATTCGCTCAGTTCGCGCAAGCAAATCGTTATCCGCTCCGATGCCATGGACGCCGATCAGTTCGGCGCGGTGTATTCGCGACTGTTCGGCAATGTCTATGCCGATCTGCCGCGCCTGGAGCAGAAGATCATCATCGCCGGGGTGTATGGCCGGCATGAGGGGGTGAGCTTTCGGCGTATGGATTATCGTGGTGAATTCAGCACCGCCCTGCCCGATCTGGATGATGAAATCACCTTTGTGGTGCCCACCGCCGGCACCATTGTGTTTCGGCAGAACAGCGAGCTGGTCGGCACGCCGCAGGTGGGCCTGGCGGTGGAAAAGGCCAGTGTGCGTTCGGTGCGTTTTCTCGATGGCCATGGGCAATATGGCCTGTCGGTTCGCCGCTCGTTGTTCGCCCAGCGGCTGGCCACGCTGCTGGGTAAACCCATTATCGACAAGGTGCGCTTTCAGCCGATGGTGGATTTCAATCAGGCGGCGTTTCAGGGGATCAAGGCGATTGTCGGGTTGGCCACGGGCAGCGAGTTCGATCTGTTGATCAATTCCAGCGCGCTGATGCCCAGCCGTTTACAGGAGATGCTGGTGGACGCGGTGCTGGACAGCTGGCCGCACAATTACAGCGAAGCACTGCAACGGCGCAGCCCGACGATTGCGCCGCGGCATGTGAAGTTGGCGCTGGAGTATATCCAGGCGCACCCCGATGCACTGGTCAGCGGCACTGAGTTGGCGGCGCTGAGCAATGTCAGTTTGCGCGCCTTGCAGGATGGCTTTCGGCGTTTTGTTGGCTGCTCGATTATCGAGTACCAGCGGCAGGTGCGGCTACAGCGCGCACGCGAGGTGTTGCTGGAGGATGGCTCGTTATCGGTCACGGACGTAGCGCTGCGTTTGGGCTTCAGCAATGTCGGGCGCTTCTGTCAGTATTTCCAGAGTGCCTATGGCGTCAGTCCGGCGGATATGAAGAAGGGCTTGCGCAGCCGTCACTGAAGCCATCCGCCGCCTGCTAGCGGCGGATGGTCTCTGCGGTCAGAACAGGTAGCTGGCCTTCAGGCTGCCGCTGAAGCCGTGGCTGTCGCCGCCACCGCTGGCACCCACATCGGCACCGACGCTCAGAGCGCCGAGGCTGGCAGTGAGATTCACCGCGCCGCTGAACAGATCGCGGTTATCAAAGGCGGCGCGCTGTTCGATATCCAGGCCCAGCAGGTGCCCTTCGCTGTCGACTTGCTGCTCGCCCAGGGCACGCTCGTAACCGACCTCAACACCCGGCACCACTTGCCAACCGCCACGGGCGGCGATGGGCGCGAACGAGGTTTTCAGGTTGGCCACGGCGCTGCTACGGGTTTCCTGAATGCCATCGACATCCAGGGCCAGGTCGTTGCCTTTTTCCTCAAAGCCGGACAGGTGCAGATGGCTCACCCGCAGGCCCAGGCTTGGTTCCAGGGTCAGATCGGTCATCGGCAAGCGATAGCCGAGGGCCAGGCTGGCACCGCTCAGGCTGCCGTGGCTGTTGCCTTTGGCTGAGCCGAGGCCACCGCCCAGATCACGTTTGCTGTCGTAGTCCAGATAACCCAGGCTGGCCTTGGCGTCGACAAACAGGCCCTGCTGCAGCATGCCCGGCGCAAAGCGCGCGCCGCCGCTGACGAAAGTCAGGTCGGTATCCACCTCGCCCCCATCGCCGCCCACACTGCCCTTGCTGTAACCAAAGCCGGCATGGCCGCTGAGCTGCTCGGAAAAGCGCTGGGTCAGCCCCACCATGCTGCCTTGGGTGTGCTCGTTGCTGCTGGCGGCCTGGCTGGAGCCGTCGGTGCCCAGGTAGCCGGCCACAGCCGTGGTCCACAGGCGACTTTGCCCGACCTTCAGATCGATACCGCTGATATAGGGCGCAGCAGCCTGGTCGATCAAGGCATCCTGGCGCAGCAGGTAGCTGGCGGCATCGGCATGCACCTGGCCGCCGATGGTGGACTCCACACCGCCCAGGGTGCCGGCATCGATGGCCGATTGCAGGTAGAAGTTGTAGGCCGAGTAGGTGCCCGACAGGCTGCTGTTCTGCAATTGCTGCAACAGCAGGGCACCGGCCGAGGCGTTGCCCTGGGCCGCCACTTCGCCGGGCAGGCTGCTGTAATAAACCATCTTGGCGCGCAGCACATAGATGGTTTCCTGCGACAGGCCCAGGCCTTGTTTCAGGTAGTTGTCCATGCTGCCGTATTCGGCGCTCACTTCATCCAGGCCGGCTTGCAGGTAGCTGGCTTGCACACCCAGCAACGGCGCGTAAATGGCCGCCATGCTGGCTGGCAAATAAGCCAGAGTCGCGGCCACCCGGACGGCGGTGTAGTCGTTGGTGGCCAGGTAGTCGCTCATGATGGTGGCGCTCTCCACCCCGGCAATACTTAGCAGCACCGCGGTGGTCCAGCCGGTGCGGTCCTTGCCTGCGGTGCAGTGAAACAACGCCGCGCCATCCGCTGTAGCCAGCTCGTTGAACAGGCTGGAGAACTGACTGCGCATGCCGCTATCGCTGACGAAGGCGCGGTTGGTGTCCTCCATCATGGCGATGGCCTGGGCGGCGCTGGTGAAGTTGATAGTGGTGATATTCGCCCCGGACGTGGCGCTGCCGATGATGTCGATATTGCTGTAGCTGGCACCGGTCAGCAGGGTGTCCGGCGTGGTGGCGATTTCGCTTGGCGTGCGCAGATCGAAAACATCAGTGATGCCCAGGCTATTCAAGGTGGCCAGGTCGGATGCAGTGGGCGTGATCGCATTGGAGCGATAGAACTGCCCGGCCCGCATCACCCCATCGTTGGCCGTGGTGTAGGCCGTGGTGGTGCCGGCGATATCGCGGAAGTTATCGATGCCGGTCAGGCGCGGGGTATCCAGCGTATAGGTCTCGGCAGCCTGGGCAGCGGCAATGGACAGACTGAGCACGGACAGGGAACACAGCAGACGTTGCAGCACGATGTAGCCTCATTGATGCGAATTGAGGCTGGCCACTATCTACAGCGCCGGGTGCGCCAATATGACAAACAACCCACGTCGGCAAATGCCTGCGCGATTGGTCCGTGGGTTGCGTTTTTGGTCCGTGGATATTTTTTAGATGAGCGCTCCCTTAGCGTCCCTGCCACATTAATAGCCGTACTCCGTCAGCTCTACCCGCCTGCCCGCTGCTGAAACTCGGCCAGATCCTCCTCGGCACGCTCTAGCCAATAGTCGTCATCCGCCTCACGCGCCAAGGCCAGGCGCTGCTGGAAGTAGCCCAGCGCGCGGGCATTGTCGCCGCGTTCATGGGCCAGCACGCCAAGCTGAAACAGGCCGTCCAGTTCGATATCCAGCTTGCCGTGTTGGCGCGACAAGCTGATCACCCGTTGCAGATAAGCCTCGCTCTGCGCCCAGTCCTTTAGCTCGTAACTGTTCTGCGCCAGGTTGGTGAGCATGCCGGTCAGCTCGGCTTCATCGGTGCCAAACGCCGCTTCGCCGTCCGCCAGCAGTTGCTGGTTATAGGCCAGGGCAGCAGCGAACTCGCCATGCACATGCAGCCAGTAGCCCAGCTCCTGACGCAGGCCAAACTGCTGGCGTTGGCTCAGGCTGTGGTCTTGCGGCAGCAGGGCAATGGCCGCGCGCAAAAATTCGATAACCTGTGCCGGCTGTTCCAACTCGGCAGCGCCCAGCGACAGGCTGTAGTTCAGCGCCAACACCTCTTCCGGCGGCAGTACCGGATTGGCTTTTTCAATGGCCAGGGCTTGCAGGCCGTAGGTGCGCTGGTCTTCCCATTCATCGCGCTTGCCCTGTAGCAATGCCAGGGCGGCATAGAGCTGGGCCAGTTCAACGGAGTTGTCGCCCTGGGCTTTGGCCAGCGGCAATAAGGCAGTCAGATCGGCGTGCATTTGCGCGCCGCTGAACATGCCTTCGGGGTCATGCAGGGTGGCGCTCAACGGGGTGAAACGTGCGGCGAAGGTTTGTTGCGGTACGGCAATAACGACGGGAGGGTTGCTTGCATCCTGCATCGGGAACTCCTTGGCTGGATAGTCGAACGGTGATGGGCCAGCGGCACCCTTTTATTCATTTTTGATACGGGCCACTACAGGCTTGGGTGAACAGCCAGCCACAACGCGAACAAACTTGCCATTACTCGCTGCGACTTTCGGCGAATGCTTTCGCCACCCGACCTAACGCTTGCCGGTCTTCCTCGCTCATCACTCGATAAGCGAGGAGCAACTCCGCCTCCTCGACCGACAGACTGTCCTCTTTTTTGCGTGTGCCCTACTGGCTGATGAACTCGCGAATTGCTTTGGTGACCGCCCCGGGGGCTTCTTCCATCAGCCAGTGGCCGGCACCGGGCACCACCAGCTCGGTGACGTTATCGGCGGCGTTGCGCATAACGATGGCTTCGTTGGCGCCGAAGGATTTCTCGCCACCGATGGCCAGTACCGGCATGGGCAGGCGGCTGGTGTTGCTGGCTTTGTTGTCGATGTCATCCTGGCGGATGGCGTGGAACTGTTCGAAGGCGGCGTGCATGGCGCCGGGCCGCGCATAGAGTTTGGCGTAGTGCTGGCGGGTGGCTTCATCGACTTTTTTCGGGTCGCCGGCGAATTCGTTCCAGAAGCGGTCGAGGTAGATGCGTTCACGGCCGGCTACCAGGCGCTCCATGTCTTTGCCGCCAAAGTCGAAGTGCCAGAGCATGGGCGAGCGGACGATGTCGTTCCATGGCGGGATGCCAGGTACCGGGGCGTCCATCACCACCAGACGCTCGGTTTGCTGGGGGTAACGGGCAGCATAGGCGTAGGCGACCATGGTGCCGATGTCGTGGCCGACGATCACGGCGTGGTCGATATTGAGCTTGGTCAGCAAGCCACGGATATCGCCGGCCTGGGTCTTTTTGTCGTAGCCGCTGGCGGGGATGGAGGACAGGCCCATGCCACGCAGGTCGGGCACCACCACGGTGTGATCGCGGCTGAGGTCGGCGGCCAGGGGCTCCCACATATCGCCGGTGTCGCCAAAGCCGTGGATAAGCACCACTGCCGGTCCATGACCGCCGACGCGCACGTGCAGGGTCACGCCGTCGAGGGCGATGTCCTGGGTTTTGAAGGTGACGGGAAATGGGCTGATGCCGGCATAGGCAGGCAGGGCCAGAACGAGCAACGACAGGACGCTCAGTAACGGTCGAATCATGGTGTGCTCCAAGTGGGTAATGCCCGGATGGGCGTGGTGATCGGAGCTGAGCGTAGTTGCTTTGGGCGCTGGTGCACGCTGGCGAAAATCTGGGCCCGACGCATCGCAACCCAGAGTCTTGCCGCGTTCACCTCAGGAAAGGCGTAGGCCTTCAGCTTTGGCTAAACCGAATGCGGTTACCAAAGGGGTCATGCACTTCCATGATCTTGCCCCAGGGCATTTCTTCGATACCGGGCCGGCCGTAACCGTACTGCTTGGCGATCAGCTCATCACGGTAGGCGGCAATATTGTGCATGGGCACATATACCGTGGAACCCGGGCTGGCATCGCCATGGTGTTCGGACAGATGCAGCTGCAAGCCGGCGCGCTCGATGCCCAGGTACAAAGGCAACGAGGCTTCGAAGCGGTGCTCGAATTCGACGCTAAAGCCGAGAAAGCCCAGGTAAAACTCACGGGCTTTGGCTTCGTCGAAAATGCGCAGAATCGGAATGGCCTTGTCGAAGGCGATACCGCTGGGCGTGCTGCCTTCGGGAAGCCGGGCGCTGGCGGTGTTCCAGTCTTTGAAGCCCAGTTGTTGGGCCACCAGGTCCAGGGCCGCGGAATGGGACAGTTCGTGCTGTTGCGCTGCCAGGGCGGTACGCAGCGCTTTGGCCATCTGCTTGGCGATAACGAGGGTGGACATAGTTCCTCCAGGGGTCGAAGCCTGTCAGTGCTCGCGTTGCCAACCTTCGACGGTCTAGAAGAACCAGGGAATGGGGGGGTTACCGCAATGCTTTCACCGTACCCAGAGGGTGCGAGAGACAGGCAGCATCGGCCTGCCGCGGATGATAGGCAAATTATTGCTCGGCGAAAACCTCTGAAGTGGCAAAGCCAAAATGGCCGTCACTGTTTACCGAGTTTTTTGTTGAGCATTGCTTCCAGGGCACCTGAGCAGGCCATCACACCACCGCCGCGAGACAGACATTCATAGTTCTTACGATCTTTGCCTTTGCTGGCCAGGCAGTTGGTCCGGGTAATCTTTCCATTGGCGAACGCCAGCATCGCCAGTTTCGAATTGGCTTGATCCGCGTTTATTCTGCCCTTCTGCTTTGCCGCTTGAACCGTCTCTTTCAAGTTGGCCATGTCGATCACCGTCCAGCGCATGGCTTCGTCGCACATTTCAGCATCTGACGGTTGGTCTTTACCGGCGCTACTGCCAGTGCCGCCAATATCGCTAGCCGCCTCCGCGGGCGGACCGTCGCTCACATAACCCTGCTGAACTTTCACTTCCTGCACTGCCTGGTTGGCCGGCGGCTGATTGCCGAAGTGCTTCTGGCCGTTCTCATCGACCCAGGTGTACACCTGCGCCTGCAGGGGCAGTACGCAACCGAGAAATAGCAAGGGGAGTAAGCGGCGGCCGAGCATGGTTCAAGTCCTTTTGAAGAGGCGCGAATAGCGCTGGGCGCACTGTAATCAGGGCTTGCGTGGTTGCCAATAGTGGACGGAATGACGCCCTACCGGCTTCTGCTATAGTTTTGAGGGCGTGGCGCACGGCAACAGTTTGTTGGATAAATCTACTCAGGAACTTAGGCATGCGAATCGTAATGGCTCTTTTATGCACGTTTTTGCTCTCCTTGACACTGCCATCTCTGTCATTTGCCGGTTCCAATTGTGACAAGTCAGACAAAAACTGTTTTAAAAATAACGGCAATCAAAAAGGGAAAGGCAATTGCAATGAAAATGGCAATTGTGAGAAGGCCAAGGATAAAGCCAATAACGATGATTACTCGGTCGATTGCCGGGAGATAAATAATCTTGTCCTGCGTCGTGAGTGCCTTGAGAGGCGCAGAGATTGAATCAACTCCAACTCACACATTGATTTTGCAAATTGGCGAAATTTTTTATATCGCCAATCACTCCGGTGAAGCACGACATCTAATTATGAAACAATCGGGGACAGACCACGTTTTTTAGTACTACACAAAACGTGGTCTGAACCACCCCCGATTTCTCGGACAGTTTAATTACGCACTTCATTCATGGCACTGAACTCCAGCGGTGTACGGTATCCCAGGGCGCTGTGTAT
>NZ_JBSRZF010000016.1:0-144383 GCF_054057335.1 Pseudomonas sp. TE3786 | reverse complement strand
GGATACACAGCGCCCTGGGATACCGTACACCGCTGGAGTTCAGTGCCATGAATGAAGTGCGTAATTAAACTGTCCGAGAAATCGGGGGTGGTTCAGATTTATTTGTTGAATCACTGTCCGCTTCTGGCCGGAAGCGGACATTTAGAGTAGGGAAAAAGCCTGCCCCATTCGACACCAACCTGCCGGCGCAGCCACTCGATTACCCTCCCCCCTCATTGGCCGCCGTCCGCCCCCTCCGCTTCGCTCACTGGCTGCCAACTGCTATCGGGGTCGAAGTGGGTCATGGCCAGGGCCTGTTTGGCTCCGTCGGCACCCAGGTCTTTTTCGAAGACGATGCCGTCATGGCTGATCATAAAACTCATCACCCCGCTGTCGCCGTAAGTCACCGGCCAGGCGATCAGGGCAAAGCCGCGGCTCATGTTGTTGCCCAGCCGGTAGTCGTAGGCACCGCCGGGTGCCGAGGGGCCCTGGGCGGTGAGGATGCGGTAGTGGTAGCCGTGCCAGCCGCCGTTGGGAAGGCCATCGACGAATAGCGGGCCCAGGGGGCTGGCCGGCTCACCGTCCTGCTCGGGCCAGTACAGGCCATCGTGCTGGCCATCGCTGCTGACGAAGTTCTGCGCGTATTCGAGGACGCCATCGCCGTCGCGGTCCACTTCGGCGTAGTCCATCTGCGCATCGTGGTAGGCGCGTACGGCCTGCAGGGTGTCCGCTTCGTTGCGGCCGATACGCCGCTGGCGAATAAGCGGCACGCCGACCTTGGCGTCGAAGCTCCAGCCGTGCTTGCCGTGCACCAGTGGCAACGGCAGCTCCCAGCCCTGCTCGCCCACTGTCAGCAATGAGTAGCCCGCGGCCTGGTTGCGTATTTCGTGCTTTTGCCGGTACAGCACAAGGAAGGCTTCGACGTCTTCACGCTCTACGCCCACCAGCGGGATATAGTTTCGCCAGTCGTCGCCGAGCAGCGCGGCCAGGCGTTTTTCGTCGGCTTGGGTGGTGCCCAGGGCAGCGACAAATGCCTCGGTGGCGGCCTGTGGATTTTCGAAATACTGCTGGGCGTGCACGACCGAAACCGGTAGCACCAGCAGGGTAATCAGCGCAAAGCGCATCACTGCATTCATGGCCATGCTCCTTGTCAGCGCCGCCGGGCGCCACCGCGGGAAGAGGATGCCGCCGGGCGACTGACAGTCTGCCCGCTGGTACGCGCCGATTGAGGTCGGCGGGCCGCGGCCTGGCTGGCTTGCCCTCGTTGTTGGTTGGCGCGCTCGCGATCTGGCGTACGGGCCCCGGCGAAAGCGTTGTCGCGGGTGTTTTGGGGTTTCGCGCGCGGTTGTTCACGCTGTGGTGCACGCTGTTGCTCGCGGCGTTGGCTGTTGTCAGCGCTGCGCATATTGCGATCCGCTGTCTGCGCGCGGTCACGCGCCTGGCGGTTGTTGGTCGCCGGGCTTTCGAAACCACGCTTTTCCAGGCTCTGCCGCGCGCGGTCGCGATCGGCGGTACGGGCCGTGTCACGGCCGCGCAGGGCTTCGCGCTGGTCGCCATTGGCCAGACGCTGGCCGTACTGTTCGCGGCTGGCGTTATCACGGTAGGGCACACCGTCGCGGTGCTCCGGGTTGTGCTTCCAGGTTTTGTCCTGGACGTTCAGTTGGCGGTTGTCGTTGATGGTGTTGTAGCGGTCTACGTCGATATCGACGTCGCCATTGTCCCAATCGCAGTCGCCCCATATCGAGTCGATAACCGCCACGCCAACGGCAAAACCGATACCGGCGGCCACCGCGCCACCCAGGTAGTAGCTGGGGGGCGGTGGGTAATACACCGGCGGATAAGAGGGATACGGCCAGGTGCCATAGACCACCGTCGGGTTGTAGGTGGGCACGTAGATCACCTGCGGGTCGGCAGACTCGATGATGATGGTCTGGGTGCTGGATGAGGTGGCGCTTGTCGCCGGTTGTTCGCTGACTTTCTGTTTATCGTTGGACTCGAGGTTGCCGGCTTCCTTGGCCTGCCGGCGCAGGCGCTGTACCGAGTCCATCACCGCGTCAGGCTTGGCCAGAAAGGCATCGCCAACCCGCTGCACCCAGGCAGGGTCCTGGCCGAGGATGTCCAGCACCGCCGGAAATGCCACCAGCGATTGCACACTGGGGTCCCAGGGTTGGCTGGCCACCTGGCGCACCGCATCGTCCCCGGTGGCCTTGGGATTGGCCTTGGACCAGGCGGCGGCATCGGCGACATCGCCGGGATAGGTGGCGGCCATCAGCACCTGCGCCAGCAGGGCATCGGGGTACAGGGCCAGGGGCGCGAGCATCTGATCCAGTTCCTGGGCGCTGAACACCTGTTCTGTGGCGGCTGGAGCGGCGGGCTCGGCAGCCCATATCGACAACGGCATGGCAGACAACATGAGCAGTAACGACCAGATCGGGATGCCGCGAAGGACATACATGACGATTCTCCTGTGTCATACAGCCGGGTCGGTGACGCGTGTTGGCCCCGTAGGGCGCGCTGGCACCCTGCGAGGTAGGTGTGATCACTGTGTTAGGCACAGCGCACCCTGTTTGTTCTAGTCAGGGCAGATGAATGAATTGAGCAATGGGCTAGATCTGTCTAGCACAGCATCGCGTACCGTGCAGGAAATGAGGTGGGCGAAAGGGTTTACTTGCCCTACCGGCTGGACGCGGACCTCGCCCCTGGGCTGTGCAGCAATTCATCGCACCTGATGAAAAACACCGGAGCCGTCACCATGCAACACCTCCTCCACCTGCAAACCCTGCTGGCTGCCGACCCGATGCGGATGCGCGTGCTGCGCCTGGTGCGTGAGCTGGGTCTGCCGGATTGCTGGGTGGCGGCCGGTTTTGTCCGCAGTGCGGTGTGGGACCATCTGCATCAACGGCGCACGGCGACGCCGCTCCCCGACATTGATGTCATCTGGTACGGGGCGCTGACGCAGGTGGATGCTGATCTCGAAGCGAGCTTGAACGGCCTGGACAGCTCATTCAACTGGTCGGTAAAAAACCAGGCGCGCATGCATACGCGCAACGCCGACCGCCCCTACACATCGGCAACCGCTGCCATGGCGTTCTGGCCGGAAACGGCCACTGCTGTGGCGGCAAGACTGGATGCGGCGGGCACCATCGAGGTGGCAGCACCTTATGGTCTGGACGATCTGTTCAATCTGCTGGTCCGCCCCACGGCGCACTTTGCAGGCGAGAAGCGGCCAGTTTTTCTCGAACGGGTTCGCACGAAAAACTGGCTGAGCCTCTGGCCGCAGCTGACGGTTTGCGAAATCCCCCTCAGCGATTGCGCCCCAGCGCCTCATGGCTGCTGACCCAATCCCCGGCCAGGATTGCCGAGGTCAGGGAGACATCGCCGGCCAGCACCACTGCGGCAATGATCTCCGCCAGTTTGTCGGCCTTGCCGGTGCCGTAGCAGTCGAGCATTTCCAGGCACTCGCGCTGGGTGGGCAAGCTGGTGCCGCCGCCGTGGGTGGCGCAGATCACCGCCGGCAGGGTCACCGACCAGTAGTAGTCACCGTTATCCAGGAGCTGCCCGTAGGTGATGCCGCCGTGGGATTCGGCAACGTTGGCGGCATCCTGGCCGGTGGCGATATACACCGCGGCCAGGCCGTTTGCCGAATGCGCGCCGCTGTAGGCCGAACCGGCCTGCATGGCACCGACCGCGGCGATCTGCCGGTAGCGGTAGAGGTTGGCGGGATCAACGCGCAGCAGCTCATGGGCCACGTCGCGCTTGAGGGTGAACTCGGCGATCACCCGTTTGCCACGGGTCTGGATCATGTTCATCGCCGAGTGTTTCTTATCGGTATCGATGGCACCGGACAGGATGTAGCGCGGCTGCAGGGGGTGGTTGGCCTTGATCCATTCGCAGGCGGCGTAGGTGGCCCTGCTGGTCATGTTCTGCCCGGCGGCATCGCCGGTGGTGTAGCAGAACCGGGTGTAGAGCATATTGGCCACCGGGTACTGCTCGATCTCGAACAGCTTGCCGCTGCGGGTGGTGGTTTCGCTGACGGCCTTGATGGTCTCGAACTCACGCACCAGCCAGGCACCGAACTCACGGGCCTGCAAGGCATCCGCAAAGAGGAACACCGGGGCGCGCTGCATGGAGTGTTTGACCACCGTGGTCTTCACCCCGCCCGAGGCGCTGATGGCGCGCATGCCGCGGCTGTAACTGGCCAGTAGCGTGCCTTCGGTGGTGGCCATGGGGATATAGAAGTCGCCACGCGCATGCTCACCCTCGATGCGCAGCGGACCGGCCAGGCCCAAGGGCATTTGCACCACGCCGATAAAGTTCTCGATATTGCCGCGCGTTACTTCGGGGTCGATGGCGTATTTGCCGACCGTCTCCAGCGAGGCACCGGTTTGCGCCTGGATAAAATCGCGGCGAACGCGGGCTTGCTCGTTGGAGTAGTCGTTGGCCTTGTCACGGGGAATCGGGGTGCCTCTGGACATCATGCTCTCCTGCATCGTCGGTCGAATCAGCCTAGGTGAAAATCCGTCACCCGAGTGTGCCCAAGGGCAACAGCGCCGGCATGCCCGACCACGCCAATCAGGTGATCCAGCGCGTCAATCTGTGCTTCGCAAATAAATCCGTCGGCTTGAGCCGACGAGCCCGGCAAGACTGCATACAATGTCAGCCTGATTACCCCGAGCCATGCATATGGCTGCTCCGCACAAGGAACCCGCCGCCATGGCCTCTGCAGACAAACAGCAAAAACGCGCCCAGCGGGCCAAAACCAAGGCCAAGCAGAACCGCTCGGGCAAGGCCAAGGCCAATGTCATTCATCCGCTGCTGGCCAATCCGCTGATCGACGAACCCTTCGATGACGTCGAGATCGACCTGAGCACCTTCGACTTCAAGGACATCGAAGAGAACGGTTTCGACCCGGCGCACTTCGACGATCTGTTCCAGGCAATGAAAGTCGGCGAAGGCATCAGTTTGGTGGCGATGTGTTTGGTGTTTCTGCAATACCCGGTGCTGGAGCTGGTGGTCGCCGAGGAAGCGGCAGACGCCGCCACCGACTTTATGATGGGCTTGCTGATCACCTACCGCGGGATCTTCCACGATGAAGATGAAGACAGCGCCGTGGAATGGATCGGCGGTGCCGTGTTCCAGAAGGCCTACGACGAAGCCTCGATCATCCTGCAGAAAAAGAACGCCCGCGGCACTCCGGGTGCCCGGGCGTAACAGAACCAGCGGCCCCTGATAGCCAAGCCGCCAGCCGGGTGGCGGTCAGGCAAGGCGTGGGCGCTCGTCCATGCGAAGACGAAGACAAGGGCGAGCCGCACGAACCGACAGCGCCGCAGCGCATCGGCCGATTCTACGAGCGCCCTGCCCTCAGCCCTTATCCTGTTATTTCATGGCTATGTCCGCAGGGAATAGCTGTGTCGGTGCGGCTCCATCAGCGCTGCCGGGGTGCGTATGGGGTCAAGAATTCCTTAATAAGAGGGGTACAACTGATCCACCAGCGCCTGCCAGATAAAGGGCTCGCGGTAGCTGATACCACCCGCCGCCATGGCATCCACCAAGGCTCGTTGAGTATGGGCGATGGCGGTGCTCATGCTCGGCTGCAGGCCGACGTCGGCGACTGTCTTGGCGACTTCAAGCATTTCCTCGGCGCGGCGCAGGCCATGTTCAGCCACGCGGCTGATCAGGTAATGCGGCTGCTGCGCATCCCAACCCATGGAGGGAAAGCTGCGGTGCAGGGAGTCCAGCACCAAGGCCTCGGCAGCGTATTGACGGGCCGTGCTCAGGCACTCGGTGGTCAAGGCTTCCAGGCCCTTGATCATGATGCTGCGACACATCTTGATCGCCGATGCCACGCCTACTTCGGCACCCACCACCTTGCTGTCAAAGCCCACACCAGCCAGCAGCGCCTGCCACTCCAGCGCCCGGCTGCCGCCCAATAGCATCGGCGTGGCGATGCGCTTGGGTGGCACGGGTGCCATCACGGCGGCATCCAGATACGCCACGCCAACGACTTCGAGGGCCTCGGCGGCGGCCTGTTTGGTCGCCGGCGCCACCGAGTTGATATCCATAAACACCTGGCCGCAGTGCAGATAGGGCGTGATATCGCGGGCCACCTGCAAGGCACTGGCCGCTGTCACGGCGCTGATCACCAATTGTGCGTGGGCCACGGCCGCAGCTGCCGAGTCGAACAGTTGCACATCGGCCTGCCCTGCCTTGGCCAGCAACTGCTCGCGGCGCGCCGGGTGGTGAATAGCATGGTCATAGGCATGCACCTGCACCCCGCGGGCCACCAGGTCATGGCCAAGAATGCCGCCGGCTTCGCCGAAGCCGATCAAGGTGACGTGTTGCAGCTTCATAGCAAGGCTCCTGGCGTGGTGCCGTTGAAGATCAGGGTCGGCACGCAGACCACGCCGTCGAACAATAAGCGGGCGGTGCGCATCAGCGCGCTACTGACGATCTCGCCATTGCGCAGGGTAATTTCCACAGTGAACTCGCCAGTCGGGTGTTCCACCGACAAACGCTGCACCTCGCCCGCGCCGAGGCGCGCCACCGAGCTGGCCACAGTGCCAGGCAGCAGGCACGCGGTGGCCGCACTCAGCGCACCGAACACGCCAATCGCCGAGTGGCAACGATGGGGAATAAACGAGCGGGTGTTGAGGCTGCCACCGTTGCGGGGTGCCGATACCAGGCACATCTTCGGCACATTGCGCTGGCTGACATTGCCAAGGTTCATCCGCGGTCCGGCTTGCAGACGAATGGACTCCAGCCGCGCCTTCAACTCGACATCGGCATCCAGCTGTTCATGGCTTTCGTAACCGCTGCGGCCCAGGTCTTCGGCGCGCAGCAGCACCACCGGCATGCCGTTGTCGATGCAGGTCACTTCGATGCCGTCGAAGCGCTCGATCAGGTTGCCGGTGGGCAGCAGCGCACCGCAGCTGGAACCGGCCACGTCGTCGAAGGCGATCATCAGGGGCGCCGCAGTGCCGGGCACCCCGTCGATACGTGCCGCTCCGCTGTAGCGCACGGCACCGTTCTCGGTGGGCACCTGGGCGACGGCAATCTGCCCGGTGTTCTGCATAAAAATCCGCACCGCGGTGCTCGCGCCTGCCACCGGCACCAGGCCGCGCTCAATAGCAAAGGGCCCGACGCCGGCGAGGATATTGCCGCAGTTCTGCCCGTAGTCCACACGCGCTTCATCCACCAGCACCTGGGCAAACAGGTAATCGACATCGGCATCGGCGCGGCTGGATTGCTGAATGATGGCGACCTTGCTGGTCAGCGAGTCGGCACCGCCAATGCCATCGATCTGGCGTTTGTCCGGCGAGCCCATGGCAGCCAGCAGCACCTGATCACGCAGGACCGGCTCGCTGGGCAGATCGCTGGCGAGAAAATAGGCACCCTTGGAGGTGCCGCCACGCATCAGCAGACAGGGGATACGGGTTTGGCTCATGGTCAGCGATCCAGCTCGTCCAGGCTGTCGATATAACGCAGGCCCTTCTGCGCCAGACGTTCGCGCATGTTGTAGATATCCAGACCGAGCTCGCCGTTGGCCAGACGCAGGCGTTTCTGCTCTTCAAGATCGGCGCGTTTGCGCGTGGCTTCGGCTACCTGCGGCACCTCGTTGTGCCGAACCACCACCACGCCGTCGTCGTCGGCAACAATCACATCGCCCGGGTTGATCAGTTGCCCGCCACACAGCAGCGGCAGGTTCACCGAACCCAATACTTCTTTCACCGTGCCTTGGGCGTTGATGGCGCTGGACCACACGGCAAAGCCCATATCCCGCAGGGTCTGGCTGTCGCGGATACCGGCGTCGATCACCAGGCCGCGCACGCCGCGGGCCTTCAGCGAGGTGGCGAGCAGGTCGCCGAAGTAGCCATCGGTACACGGCGAGCTCGGTGCCACCAGCAGAACATCGCCTGGCTGACACTGCTCGACGGCGACATGGAACATCCAGTTATCGCCGGGGGCGACCAGCACGGTCACCGCCGAACCACTGATGCCCACGCCCTGCTGAATCGGCCGCAGCGCAGTGCCCAACAGGCCTTTGCGGCCCTGGGCTTCGTGCACGGTGGCGACGCCATAGCGGCCCAGCTGGTCGATCAGACCGGCATCGGCGCGGGGGATATTGCGCACCACCAGGCCGGTGGCACCAATCAATGTGCTTATGCCCGAGCCACTCATGCCAGGTTCTCCGTCACACGCGGGAAGATGCTCTGGTAGCCCTCGGCGTACACGATGTTACGGGTGGAGGCGATGCCGACATTGCGCTTGGCTTGCACGCCGCGCTGCAAGGCCACGCGGGTGTAGTACTCCCACAGGTGTTCCTGGCCGGCCATGCACTGGATGGCGGCGTACTTTTTCTCCCACACCTCGGTGATATCCAGCAGCACATCCGGGCGCCATTCGCATTGCTCCGGCTGGTGCGGTTCGAAGCTGTACACCGGCGGTGCGCCGACGATCTTTTCGCCCGGTCGGTAGCCTTCCGCCTGGGCGATGATGCGCGCCTCCTGGGTCAGGTTCATGGCCAGCGGATGGTCGTAGTTGTAGGGGTCTTTCAGCGAGTGGCTGAGCGCAAATTCCGGCTGCACGCGGCGGAATACATCGGCCAGGCGGAACAGGGTGTCCTTGTCGGCGCGCATCGGGTAATCGCCGATATCAAAGAACTCCACCGAGGCACCGAGAATTTCGGCAGCAGCCGAAGCTTCCTGGCGGCGGGCGGCTTTGACTTTTTCTTCGCTCATCTCGCCTTTGCGCCACAGCTTGGCGGACTCGCCGCGCTCGCCAAAGGACAGGCAAACGATATGCACCGCATAGCCCTGTTGAGCGTGCAAGGCAATGGCACCGCCGGCGCGCCAGACGAAATCGGCTGAGTGGGCGCTGACAATCAGCGCGGCTTTTTGCTGTTGTTTTTGGTCAGTCATTGCGCGGAACTCCTGCGGCATTTTTCCCATTCCGGGTTGCGGCGAAGAATCTCATCGGGGCGCGCGGGCGAGTAATGCGTTCAGTTGTTGCGGGCATGCTTTTTTCTTATTGCGCGCTGCACCTTCGACGCTCATAGTCGCGCCACCACAAGGTTTGCCGAGGTAGCTGCTGCAATGTCGACGGATGAGTTGATCAACCTGATGCAGGTGCGCGCCTTTGTTCGCGTGGCGCAACTGGGCAGTGTGTCGAAGGCCTCCGAGGCGCTGTTTCGTGCGCAGTCGGTGGTTACCCGGGCGATCTCCGAACTGGAAGCACGCTTCAATGTGCCGCTGTTCGAACGCCACGCCAACGGCATGCGCCTGACCAATTACGGTGAACGGGTGTTGCCCCGCGCCCTGCGGGTGCTCAATGAGCTGGCCGGTGTGCCTGCGCTGCTGGGCACCAGCAGGGTCGAGCCGTTGTACCTGTTCCAGACCCGCCGCCTGCAGGTGTTCGTGAAACTCTGCGAAACCCGCCATATGCAAACCGTGGCCAGCCATTTCGGCCTCAGCCAGCCGGCCATCAGCTCCGCGCTGAAGGTGCTTGAAGGCGGTTGCGCCGTGCCGCTGTTCGAGCGCACACCGCGTGGTTTGCAGCCCACCCGGGCGAGCCAGGAAATCGTCTTTCCGATTCGCCGCGCCCTCAACGAGCTGCGCCATATGGAGACCGATATCAGCGCCATGCGCGGCGCGCTCACAGGCGTGGTGCATGTCGGCGCGCTGCCCCTGGGCCGCACCAGCATTCTGCCGGAAGCCATCGCGCGGCTGACCCTGCAACACCCCGGCATCCAGGTGATCACCAATGAAAGTCCGTTCGACTTGCTGGCCACCGAGCTGCGCACCGGCGATATCGATTTCGTGTTCGGCGCGCTGCGTTCGGCCAGCTACGCCAGCGACCTCACCGGCGAGCCGCTGCTGACGGAAGACATGGTGGTACTGGCCCGCCACGACCACCCGCTGCGCAGCGTCGCCCTGGGCCGCGAGGAGTTGACCAACGCCCGCTGGGTGCTGCCGCGCGCCGGTTCGCCAGCGCGGCAAATGCTCGATACGCGGTTTGCCGAATCCGGCATGGCACCGCCCTGGCCGGTGGTGGAAAGCGGTGACCTGGCAATCATTCGTGGCCTGCTGATGCGCTCGGACATGCTGGCCGTGGTGTCCACCCACCAGTTGGAACTGGAAATCGCCTCTGGAGACCTGTGTGTGCTCCCGGTGCAGCTCAAGCGCACCACCCGCGCCATCGGCATGACCTACCGCAGCGCCAGCCTGCACTCGCCCGTCGCCGAGGCGCTGATGCAGACCATTCGCCAGGTGATCAGCGAGCGGCCCAACGCTTGAGCCGCTTGCTGTCAGCACGCGTCACAGCAGCTTGAACGGATAGCTGATGATCAGGCGGTTTTCGTCAAAGCTGTTGGTGCTGCCCCAGTCGCGGCGAATGCTGGAGTTGCGCCATTTGACGTTGAAGCTCTTCAAGGTGCCGCTCTGCACGGTGTACGCCAGCTCGCTTTCACGGCCCCACTCACTGCCGTCGTCGGTGCTGCTGTTGTGCACGTTGTCGCCGGAGATATAGCGGTTCATCAGGGTCAGGCCAGGCACGCCAAAAGCGGCGAAGTCATAGTCGTGACGCACCTGCCAGGAGTGCTCCCGGGCGCTTTCGTAGCTGGAGTTGTAGCTGTCGTTGGCCAGGGTGGCACCGCTGGTGCCGTTGACCCGGAACCACTCGTCATCGCCCATGACTTTCTGCAGGCCGAGGTAAAAGGTGCTGCCGCCGTATTTGGCCGAGAACATGCCGGAGAAGGTGCGGTTATCCAGATCACCGGCCAATGCGCTGCCATCTTCCTTACCCCAGAAGTAGCCGAGGTTGGCACCCAGAACAAAGTCGCCCACTGGCTGGGAATGCTGCAGTTGCAGGTACTGCTGCTGGTAGATGTCTTCCAGCTCGGCGGACCACAAGCCGACCAGCGTGCGGTCACCATTGAAGCGGTATTCGCCGCCAGCAAAGTTGAAGCGGTCCGACTTGTAGGCGCTGCGGTTGAACAGCGACATATCTTCCATGCTCGCGTCATTTCGCGGGCTGTTGCCTTGCATCTGGCCGCCATACAGGGTCAGCCCGTCGAGCTCCCGCGAGGTGATCTGCGCGCCTTGAAAGGTTTGTGGCAAGGAGCGGCCGTCATCCGAACGCAGGATCGGCAACACCGCACTCCACTCGCCCACCTTCAGCTCGGTTTTCGAAATTCGCGCCTTGCCGGCAACCGCCAGACGACCAAAGTCATCGGCCGGTTTGCCGCCGTCGTGTACGGGCAGCAATTGGGTGTTGGCGGTGCCGCGACCGCCGTCGAGCTTGAGGCTGTACAAGCCCAGGGCATCGACACCAAAGCCCACAGTGCCCTGGGTAAAACCGGATTTGAAATCCCAGATCTGGCTCTGCGTCCACTCCTCGGCTTTGCCCTGGCTGGTGTCGCCGACAAAGTTGCGGTTGAGGTAAAAGTTACGCAGGGTCAGGGTGCTGGTGCTGTCGTCGATAAAGCCGGCGGCCAGGGCCTGCAGGGGAAAGCCGGTGGCCAGGGTCAGAGCGATGAGCAGACGACGGTCAGAGGCGTTTTTCATTGTTGTTGTTCTCCGTTTTATTTTTTTGGGCAAAGCGTTGCCGGTCGCCCTGGCTGAAGGGCAACTGGCGGGTCAGGTGTTGCGGGGTCGGTTGGGGGTTGGCTAGCAGCTCGGCGCTTTACCGGCGACCGAGTACAGCACTTGCTGGTTACGGGTCTGCATAAAGTCTTCCAGGCTTTGCCCGCGCATGGCGGCATACACCACCAGGTTGGGCACGCCGACTACTGCGGCGAGCTTTTCCAGCACGAAGAAAATTGCCCCGTACTGAATCAGCCCGCGCCAATCACGGCGGCGCAGCAGGTCGCACTCCTCCTCGCTCAACCCGGTTTGCGCAAACATCGCTTCGGGCTCGGCGAGAAAACGCGTACGCCAGGCCGGCTCGATCATGCGATGGAGGAACTTGTTCAGCCGGTAACCCTTGGCACTGCGCTGGAGGGTGAAGGGATAGGTGCCCTGCAGCTTTTCGATGCCCGCCAGTTGGTGGCCCATGTGCTGAAGATGCCGCGCATTGATATCCACCGGTACCGGTTGATCGCGATTTTCCAGCAACAACGTGGCGATACCGGTCATGGATGGCAGGTAGTAGCCGTGGTGCAGTTTGTCGACGCAGGCCGACAAGGCACCGCGCATGATCAGCCAGGTGATCACCTCCGAACCTTCCATGCCACCGAGGCTGGCGTATTCGGCGTGAGTCAGCTGGGTGAGGCGCTCGGGGTCATTGACCAGCAGCTCGATAAATTCGGCATCCCACTGCGGGTTATTGAACCCGCAGCGTTCGCCATGCACCTGATGGGACACGCCACCGGTGGCGACGATGGCCACCTTCAGGTCTTCGGGATAGCTCTCGATTGCCCGACGCAGCGCCTGGCCCAGCTTGTAGCAACGCTTGGCGCTGGGAATCGGGAACTGCAACACCCCCACCTGCAGCGGCACGATCTGCACCGGCCACTCGGGCGCGCACGGCAGCAAAGCCGACATCGGCGAGAAAAAGCCATGGTCCAGCGGCTTGTCGCGGAAGAAACTCATATCGAACTCATCCGCCATCAGGCTTTCGCCAATATGCCGGGACAACGCCGCATGGCCGCCTACAGCCGGCAGGTCGCGAGGATTGCCGCCTTCGTCGGCCACTTCGTAGCGCTCATCCACCCCCAGGGAAAACGCCCCGTAGTGATCGAAGAAGAACGAGGTCACATGGTCGTTGAAGATGTAGAACAGCACATCCGGCTGCTTTTCCTGCAACCACAACTTGATCGGCTCGAAGCTCTGGAAGATCGGCGCCCAGGCCGCTTCCTGCTGCTTGTCGTGGTCGACGGCGAAGCCGATGGTCGGTGTATGGGAGACAGCAAGGCCACCAATAATGCGTGCCATGGGGTGTTCCTGAATAAGTGAAAGTTACGGCGTGACCAGCACAGGGTTGGCGCGGCGGCGGGCGATGCCGTTGGCCAGAATCGCCAGCGCCGCAATAAAGGCCGGCACACCCAGTACCGCGAACAGCAGCGGCAGGCTCAAGCCCAAGCTTAGAATCGCGCCGCCAATCAGCGAACCGAAGATCGCCCCGAAGCGGCCAATGCCCAGCATCCAGCTCACCCCCGTGGCGCGGAAATCGGTCGGGTAGTAACCCGGCGCAAAGGCGTTCAAACCGGTTTGTGCACCGCTCATGCAGAAGCCCGCAGCCACCACCACTAGGGCAAACAGGCTGGACTCCAGACTGAACGCGCCCAGCAGCACGATAAACAGACCGCCCAGGGCATAGGACGAGGCGATCACGCGGTTGGGGTTGCGCCGGTCCATGATCCAGCCCACCACAATGGCACCCACGGTGCCGCCAATCTGGAACAGGCCGGTGAAGGTCGCAGCCTTCTCGATCGACAGCCCGCCGTCGCGCAGCAGGGTCGGCAGCCAGCCCATGGTCAGGTAGATCACCAGCAGGCCCATGAAATAGGTCAGCCACAGCGCCACAGTGCCAAGGCGATAACGTTCGGTGAACAACATGCTGACCGGTGCCTTGCCTTGCACCACCGGCTCACTGACGGTGAACTGAGTAGCGGCGCTAAAGCTGCCGCCCATCTTGTTCAGGGCTTTGGCAATCACCGCAGCCGGGGCATTACGCGCCGCCATAAAGCGCGCCGACTCAGGCAGCAGCAACCACAGAAACGGCAGTAACAGCAGCGGCAACACACCACCAGCGATCAGCACCGCTTGCCAGCCATAGTTGGGAATCAGCCAGGCAGCCATAAAACCGCCGCCACCCGAGCCCAGGTTGAAGCCGGTGAACATGATGGTGATCAGCAGCGAGCGATTACGCTCCGGCAGGTATTCGGACAACAGCGTGGTGCACTGTGGCAACGCCGCACCCAGGGCGATACCGATAAGTAAGCGCAGGCCACCCAACTCATAGGGGCTGCGGGCAAAGGCGCAACCCAGGCTCAGCACACTGAAGGCCGACACCGCGATCAGCAGCACTTTCTTGCGGCCTAAACGATCTGCATAGGGGCCGGCGGTCAGCGCACCGATGGCCAGGCCCACCATGCCGGCACTCATCACCGGACCAAACGCGGCACGGGACAGACCCCACTCCTGCATCAGCGATGGGGCAATAAAGCCCATCACCGCCACATCGAAACCATCGAACATCACCACCAGAAAACACAGACACAGGATCAGCCACTGAAAGCGGGTGATCGGCTGTTTGTCGATCCACTGTTTTACATCGACCGGTTGACTGAGCATTCGCATTCACCTTTTGTTTTTGTAATGGTGAAAATTCCCGCATGCCTTCGAAAAACATGATGACCTGCAGGAATCACCTCGCCGCTGAGCGGTGGAGGAAGACTCTATCCCCTGGGGCTTCTGGGCGGCCTCTGGGAAATCCTTAAACAGGTATCGTTTTTTCTTATCGGGGCAAATGAGTGCAAAGACCAGAACGTGGCTGAAAGAGCCATCTCCGTAGACGACACCACTGAAGACAAACCCGACCACCTTGAGCAGCGGGCTGCAGGCTCTTGGCAGCCGTTGCGGACGCCCACCAGCCACCTGCAGCTCATCGGCAAAAGCTTGATAACAAAGACTTTTGCACAGGTATTAGTGCCGCCCCGGGCAAATCAGCGTGTAAAATCCGCCGCCCGTAAATGAGGAGACAATACGTTGGCCATTCACTACTTGGCGTCCCAGGAGAATGTTGCATGCGGACGCACAGGCGCGAGCCTGACCAGCACTCAGGATGTCACCCAGGTTTCATGCAAGCTGTGCCTGCGCACCGTTGAGAAAGATGCTGCCGAGCCGGTACGCAAGACGCCCAGCCTCGCCGAGCTGCGCGCCGCGGCCAAAGCTGCGAAGGCCGCGCAAGCACCTGTTGAGCAAGCGCCGATGGAACAAGCGCCTGCCAAGCAACTGCCTGTTGCACAAGCGCCAGCTGCCAAGGCTTCTGTTGCAGTAAGTAACGCCGCCGCCACCCAGAGCTCACGTGCCGAATGGCAACAGCGCCTGGCGCAGCTGCCTGGCAAAAATCGCCTGCCCCGTGGCATCGCCCGACAAGCGTTTATCTGATTGCTGGCGGCCTCGATACGGACGTTCTCGGCGGCCGTATCGAGCCAGCGGGCTACCCGCCCAAGACTCCATAGCGCGTTCCGAATCAGCTTGCCCCGTGCGCCTGGCTGCCGACCTTGAGCACCTCGCTATCCCCCTGCCAGCGGCGCATCAGTAAGGATGGGTTTTTGCCGCGCGCTCTTCGAGAACACAGTTATTTGCGCTAGCATCGGCGGCACACGCGGCGTTTGCGCTCGCCTCTGGGCAAACGATGGGGCGGCGAAGAGGCGCAGGTTAGTGGCGATTGGAAAGCCAGGCCGACGCAAACAAGGCTCAGGAGAAACATGTGAAAGGGACTTTCCATTGCACCCAGTGCGCCGCAGAGCGTGCGGCTGACTCCACCTTCTGTAGCAATTGCGGCCACTCGAACGCCCTGGCAAAGGCCGGGATCAGCGAGCAATGGACGCTCGAGCCAGAGCCCGATTCCGCGCCCGCCTCACCTCCGTTGAAAGCCAACCGCCCCAGGGCGCGCAACTTTATCGCCAGGCACTGGCGCGGTGACTATTCGCTGGGGATTGCCTACTGGGTCTGCGGCACTCTGATCACGGCCATCACCCTGGCTTTCGCCGTTGCTTTTCGCAGCGTTGTCGAAGCGCAGGATCTCAGCGCTGCGACGCTGGGCAGCCTGAACCTGAGCTTCTATGGTTTTTGCCTGCTGTTGTCGATCTGGCAGATCGTCGGGGTGCTGCGCTCGGCGTCTTACCATGTCGCGCGGGGCGGCAAAAAGTTCTGGTCGGTAGTAGCCGCCTTGATGGTGGGCATCGCCGCGCTGCGCCTGCTCGCCAGTTTTGTCGGCGATGGCATTCCGATCATTCGCGACAGCCTCAACCTGATTCGCGGCACCGACGACATCCCGCCGTATTCGCTGCGTCTGCTGCGCAACAACACCGAGCTGGAGCTGGCCGGCGGCATTCCGGTTGGCACCGCCGAGGCCGTGCGCAAGATGCTCGACGGTGCCCCGGCGGTGCGGGTGATTCACCTGAACAGTATCGGCGGCCGCGTTAGCGAGGGCGACAAGCTGGCCAGGATCATTGCCCAGCGCCAGCTGATTACCTACACCCGCACCCAATGCGCCAGCGCCTGCGCCGTTGCCTTTCTGGCCGGCCGCGAGCGCTATATCGGTGAACAGGGCAAGATCGGTTTCCACAGCGCCTCGGTAAACGGCGTCAAGGGCAGCAATAGCCTCAACCTGAATGCCAGTTTCAAGAAGGCGCTGTATGGGGTCGGTGCCAGCCATGCGTTCGTTGAGCAGGCGATCAACACCAGTCCAGAGGAAATCTGGTATCCCGCGCCAAACGAGCTGAAGAAGCAGCACATCATCACCGCGGTGGTCGACTCCCGGCACTTCGCGCTGTCGGGCCTCTCGCAATGGCAGGATGCCGAGGTGGTCGAGCAGATGCTGCTGAAAACCCCGCTTTATCAAACCCTCGCCACCTACGACAAGGTGGCCTACGGCAAACTGCAAAAGGTCCTGCTCGAGGGTGTGCAAAACGGACGTTCCATGGGCGAAATCCAGGAACAAATGCAGACGCTGATCGCCGACGCGCTGCTGCCCCACTACATGCCCCATGCGCCAGATCAGGTGCTGCTGCGCTATTGGCGTTCGCAGATCGCCGAGCTGAAATTTTTCAACCGCACCAATCCCAGTTACTGCATGACCTACCTGGGCCTGGACAACCAAACACCCAAGGGTGACCTGATCGCCGCGCTGCCCCAAGAGCTGACCAGCGAAGACCTGGCGGCACTGACCGAGTTGATCAAGGAGACCGCTACCAGCCCGGTCGAGACGCTGCCGCTGACTACCTACGCGGCAGAACTGCAGACGGTGGTGAGCACCATGACGGCCATGGATAGCGGTGCAGAGGCGGTAGTGTCCAACCCGACAAAATTTGCCACCCAGCCTGGGCGGGTCTGCACCAATATGATTCTGCTGTACGACAACATTCTGTCGTTGAAAAACCAGAAGCGCGCGGCCGGTCTGTTACGCGCCATGGTCCAGGACGATAGCTGAACGACCGGCTCGATAGCCGCCAATGGGCACCTCCGGGAATATCGGCTAGAGTTGCCGCGCGCTACCGGCGCTGCGAATGACGAGCTGTCACTTGGGCTTGGCACTCTATTGCAGGCCCACCTCTGGCAGCCGCGTCATCCGCTAGCAGTACCCACTGGCAGTAGCACCAACAGGCAGTAGTAAGCATGGCTTTTGCGCTTGATTTACCCAGTGTGCTGATTTTTTCCACCCTCATCCATGTGATGCTGGCATTCCTGCTTGGGCTGTTCTGGCGTTCGTCGAGCCATAGCAGCGGCTTCGGCTGGTGGGTGAACAATGAAGTCGCACTGACCCTGGGCAATTTTCTCCTGATCGCTTACGCCATCGCTCCCCAGGCACCGCTGCTGATCGGCGCCAATATCACTTTTTTCGCTGCCTTGCCGTTGATCGAAGCGGGGTTGCGCACCTGGTTCGGCCAACCCGTGCTGAGCGCCATGTGGCTGCGCTGGATGGTGGCGGCTGGCGCTTTCGCGGCCCTGGTGGTTGCTGCCCTGGCGAGTGCGGATTTCGCCACACGGGCCGTGGTGTTTTCGCTCGGCACCGCGCTGCAGGTTGTGCTGTTTCTGGGGTTCCTGCTTGGTATTGGCAAGCAGGCACCGCGGCTACCGATTCGCATCATGCTGATCAGCGCACTGGTGGTGTTGCTGGTGACGCTCTATCGCCTGGGCAAAACCGTGCCGATGATGGATATGCACCTGCCGCCCGACCGTGGCTTGCTCTCGGTGCTGATGATCGCCACGGTGATTGCCGCCGTGCTGCGTATCTGCGCGATGCTGCTGTTGTTGCATGGCCGGGTTGAAAGTGGCTTCAAACGAGCCCAGGCCGAGCTGGAGCAGCGCGCCAATGTCGACTCGCTTACCGACCTGTACTCGCGCGCGCACTTCGAAGCATCCTGCAAACAGCGCATCGAGCTGGCCCATAAGGTCCGTGCGCCGGTGTGTCTGATGCTCTGTGATATGGACGAATTCAAAGGCATCAACGACCAGCTCGGACACCCCGAAGGCGACTCGATTCTGGAACGCTTCGCCAGTCTGGTGAAAAGCACCATTCGCCAGGGCGATATCGCCGGACGCCTGGGTGGCGATGAGTTTGCCGTGCTGTTCTATGGCTGCGATCTGGCCGTTGCCCAGGAAGTTGTCGAGCGCTTGCGGCGCGAGACTGCCCAGGTGGTCGCCGCCGATGGGCGCAACATCAGCATCAGCGCCGGGCTGGTACGCATCGAGGAAGGCAGCAGCTTCGAGCACGCCTATGTGCTCGCCGACCAAGCCCTGTATGCCGCCAAAGCCTGCGGCCGCAATACTGTGGTGGTGCGGCCGCAGGCGTTGGCAACGGCGTAACCGCTGCACACTGAACACGGCACCTGCGGGTCGCGGCTCGGCATAGGCAACACCAAACACCTGACGATTAACCTGCAGCCCCGGAGTTTCTGCATGCGCCAGCCCACCCTGACCTCATCGCGCCTGCGCCTTGAACCCTTGCACCCGAAGCACGGCGAACGCCTGGCAGAGCTGGGCAACGACCCCTTGGTAGCGGCTTATACGGCGGGCCTGCCGTCGCCCTACACCCTGGCCGCCGCCCTCGACTTTATCGAACGCTCGGCACTGAGCACCGAGCGCGGGGAAAATCTGGTCTTCGGTATCCACCTGCACAGCGACGAGCTGATCGGCGTGATCAACCTGCGCCCTTCGCCACGCCACCGCAGCGGGCACCTCGGCTATTGGATGGGCGCGCCCTACCGCAACCATGGCTACACCACCGAAGCCGTGCGGCAGGTGATCGGCTTTGCCTTCACTACCCTGAATCTGCATCGCGTGCACACCGCCTGCATGGCCGTGAACGGTGCCTCGGCGCGGGTGTTGGAAAAAGCCGGCCTGCTGCATGAAGGGGTTAGCAAGCAGGCGTTTTTCAAGGACGGGGTATTTCATGATCTGCTGCAGTTCGGGGTGCTGGAACAGGGCTGGCAACGGGACGCCTCACGATGAACTATTACCCCGACCGCGACGGCCATATCGCCGTGCTCGACCAGTTCCAGACCAGCACCGGCCGCCTGCTCGCCGAGCACCTGCCCCAGGTCGCGACCGATCGGTATAGCGGCATGCCCGAAGGGTCCTGGCACCGCTAAAGCGGCCGTAGCCCGTCTCGCGATCCGCCAACCGGAGTTGGCGTGTGAGTTTGCTGGCGGGCTAGCCTCGGCAAGCGTCGTCGGGCAAAGACAGCTGCTGCAAAAACGCCGCAACCGCTCGGGCATCGCGCAGATGCAGGGTAGGCACCTGTGGGTTTACCGCCATGCGTACGGCGTCGATCCCAGCCCGGTAACCCTGATCGAACTGCCAAACGAATTTCAGAAACGTCAGGAACGCACGGTCGAGTTTTTCGCTGCAGCCGGGAGGCAGGTCGGGGCGTGGACGATTTAATGCACTGCGCACCAGCACGCGGCGCAAACAGGTCCGCCGCGGCGTATCGAGCCAGATCACCAGGTCGGCCCGGGGCAGGCGCAGGTCGAAGGTGCGCCGGGCATAGTTGCCCTCGCATACCCAGGCGTCGGTAGCCACCGCCTCACGAACGCGCTGGCGAAACTGCTCGGCGTCGGGCTCCACCCAACCGGGCTGCCAGAACAGTTTGTCCAGGTGCACCACGGGCAGGCCAAGACGCTGCCCCAACGCGCGGGCAAGGGTGGATTTGCCGCTGCCGGCGTTGCCCAGAATCACAATCCGTTGCATGGGGCTCGCTCCTGAAAAATGGCCGGCGATTGTGCCGACTTCTGCTTGCCTGTCAACGAGGAAAACGCCGTCGTAGACGCTACTAGACGTTCTGTCACGTAGTTTCGATAGCCTCGCCGCCGAAGCTCGACAAAGGGCAAAGCGCCGCGCAAATGGCACCAACTTTGCCTTGCAAAAAATCTGACGAGCTGGACAACTAACGAAAGGACTCGACCATGCCGCTGCCTGCTGTATTGCGCACGCTATGTACTGTTGCGCTACTGCTCCCGTGTGCCGGGATTTCTGCCGCCTTGAGCGCGGAGTTGATCACCTACCCCAAAGACCATAACCAGTACCGCGCACTGCGTCTGCCCAACAATATGGACGTCATGCTGGTGCACGATGCCGGGGCAACCCATGCCGCCGCCAACCTCACCGTGCAGGCTGGTAGTGCACAAAACCCGGCAGATATTCCAGGGCTGGCGCACTTTACCGAGCATATGGTGTTCCTCGGTAGCGAGCGCTACCCGGACCCGAACGGCTATTCCACCTTTATGACCAAGGTAGGCGGTAGCTTCAATGCCAACACAGACTTCGACTTCACCAACTATTACTTCCGAGTTCCCGGGGCAGCGCTGGGCGAAGCGTTGCAGCGTTTGAGCGCCACCCTGGCCGTACCGCTGTTCGATGTGAGTTACGTGGACCGCGAGCGCCATGCCGTGGAGGCCGAGTACCGGATGCGCATGGATGACGACAGGTTCCGGCTGTTTGACGTGCTCGGGGAAATCGTTAACCCCGCACACCCGATAGCGCAGTTCAACATGGGTAACCTGACGACCCTGGGCGGCGACCCGCAGGTGCTGCGCCAACGGGTGAGCGAGTTCTACCAGCGCTACTACAGTGCCAACCTGATGAAGCTGGTGGTCAGCGGTCCGCAATCGCTGGACGAACTGCAAGGCTTCGTCAACGACAGCTTTGCCTTGATGACCGACCGACACCTACCGATCCCCCCTATGGACCAGTCGATCACGCGGCCCGGTCTTTTCCCGGCCGAACTGCAGATCAAATCGGTAAAACCGAACAACGAACTCTCCTTCCAGTTCGTGGTACGCAACGACCCTTCGGACCTTAGCAACAACACCTTGCCCTTCCTGTTCAGACTGCTGACCAACAAGGGCCCGGACGGCTTGCAACAGCGCCTGAACCAGGCCGGGCTGGGGCAAAACGTCCACGCTGGCCTGGTCAGTTCGCGGGCAAACGAGAGCGTAGTGAGCATTTCCGTGAGCGTGCCTACCGGTCAGACCCCCGATTTCGCGCGGATCCAGGCCAGCGTATTTGCTTATCTGGACGCGATCCGCAAGAACGGTCTGCAAAGTTGGCGGTACCAGGAAGTGGCAGCCCTGACCCGGCAACGCTTCGAGCAAAAGCGCCCAGACGAGCCGCAGACGCATGTACGCCAGATTGCTTCCAATGCCAGAAAGTACCCGACCCAGGATTGGCTCTACGGCCCCTACCGCATGGAACATTTCGACGTGGCGCGAGCCACTGAAATACTCGATGCAATGACGCCCGATAAGCTGCTCAGGGTGTGGATCTCTCCTGATGCGGTAACCGACAAGAATTCCAAATGGTTCGCCGGGCCTTACCGCTTCCAAGCCATCGAACACTGGCCGGACGCAGCGCCGCTGCAGGGGCTTGCACTGGCCGGGCCGAATCGCTTTATCGCCGACGATCTACGTGTGCTGGACGTGACAGCAACCACGCCCTCGCTGGCGGTGGATAGCACCGGGCTGCAGATCTGGTACCGGCCCGAGCATCAATTTGAGTCGCCCAAAGCGGTATGGAAAGTAGAGCTACAAAGCCCAGCAGCAGCCAGCCCGGCGGAACAAATCAAGCTGCGGTTGTTCTCCAGTTGGCTACAGGAGGTGCTGGCACCAGCGGCGCAACAGGCTGCGTTGGCCGGCCTGGGCGCGGAGCTAACAGCGGCGCAGAACGGTCTATGGATCGAGTTGAGCGGCTTACGCCAACGTCAGCCCATGCTGCTCGGTGAACTCCTCGATGGCGTTGTGCGCCGGCCAATCAGCCCAGCTGAATACCAACGTGTTGCCACCCGACTGAAACAAAGCTTGCAGCGCCAGGAAGGTAAATCGCCGATGCGAAATGTCGGCGAAGCGCTGGCAGTGGCTATCTACCCGACCGCTTGGTTGCCAACCGAACAATTGGCCGCATTGGACCAGATCAACCTGCCGGCCTTGGAGAAATGGCGCGGTGAATGGCTCAAGCAGTTGCATGTTCGCGCCCTGGCCGTGGGCAACCTGGCATCTGAAGATGTTCAACAGGTTGGGCAATTGTTGACGGAGCACCTGCATCCGACCCTCGCCGCCACCGCCGTCCCCCTGCTCCCGCCTCGCACGCTAACGGCTGACCTCCCAGTACTGCACCAGCAAACGGGAAGCAAAGACCACAGCATGCAGCTCTACTGGCCGCACCCGCAGCAAACCCCAGAAGCCCGCGCGGACACGCTGTTGTTGGCGCAGTTGGTCAAGGGCCGCTACTACCAGTCGCTGCGCACCGAGCAGCAGCTGGGCTATGCGGTGGGGGCATCGGCTGGTTGGAATAGCGGATTGTCATCGCTGAGTTTTGTCGTGCAGTCCCACGAGTATTCCAGCGAGGTACTGCGTGCGCGCACCCAGACTTTCTTGCAGGAAATGGACGTCCTGATCCAAGGCCTGGATAAGCAGAATCTGGCGGCAGCGAGCAAGGCACTGGTGGCCAATGTGCGAGCCCGAGAAGAGAACGCCGACGCCATGGCCGGTCGCTACTGGGCGGATATCAAAGCCCGCGACTTCACCTTTGGTGCACGGGAGCGCTTGGCGCAGATGCTGGCCGAACGTACCCCCGAACAGGTCCAGGCCGCCTGGAAGCAGATGCGAGCGACGCCAAAGTTATGGGTGGCGGCCGACCCGGGTGTCGCGGCTACGCTGGCCGATTTCAAACGCACCCCGACCGAGCTGTTGGCACCAGAGATGGCGGTTCAGGGCACCAAAGTGGCTGGGAATGCTGCAGCGAGCACCACGAAATGAGGAGGCTCGCTACGCAGTTACGGGACTGCTGCTCCAACGGCGAACCTTTCACACAAGCTGCCAGGCCGCAATTTGCAGGGCGTTGTAGCGGAGGTTTTTTTGTGGCGGCTGTTCAATTGGCAAAAAACTCGCGGCTAAAGCCCCTTGGAATAGCGATTCATTGTGGAAGGGGCTTTAGCCGCGAGCTGTTGATGGTAAGGACGCTTAGTTCAGTCAAAACCCAAGGGTAGCCGACACCAGATAGGTTCTCGGGGTCGACAGGCTCAGCCCTGGTTCGCTGTCATCCGAGGCACCGGAGGAAATCCAGTAGCGGTCGTTGAGCACGTTCTCGACGCCAACCCGCAGGGCGATGTCTTTGTCCGAGGCTTTGAAGGCGTAGCGCGCGCCGACGTCGTAGCGTTCCCAGCCGTCGATTTGTTTGCTGTTGGCCTGGTCGAGGAATTGCGAGCTGGAGTGAATGCCGCGGGTGGTCAGGGTCAGGCCCGAGACCGTCGGTACGTCCCATTCGGCACCCAGGTTGACGTTGTATTCCGGAGTGGCCGGGGCGCGGTTGCCGTCGGAGATGCCGCCCACGGTGCCGCCCAGTTTGCTGTCGATGTACATCAGGCCGCCGAGTAGGCGGAAACCTTCCAGCGGCTCGCCGAACAGGCTCAGCTCGATGCCTTTGTTTTCCCGCTTGCCATTCGGGCCGAAGACCCGCGAGGTGCTGTTGGTTTCGTAGGCTGGCTGTTTGATGCGGAAGGCAGCGGCGGTGAAGGCGATATTGCCCAGGTCATATTTGGCACCGACTTCAACTTGCCGGCTGATAAAGGGCGGGAAGATTTCGTCGGAGTTGATCGAGGTCGAGGGGGCGATTTTGCCTTGGCTCAGGCCTTCCATGTAGTTGGCATACAGCGACAGCTGGTCGGTGACCTTGTAGAGGATGCCGCCCGAGGGCGAAACCTTTTCTTCGTCATAGGCGGTGTCACCTTTGACGTCGTCGGTCCAGTCATCGACCTTGACCCGCTGCCAGCGCGCACCGAGGGTCAGCTGCAGGCGATCATCGAAGAAGCCCAGGGTGTCGGACAGCGCCACGCCGCTAAAGCGGTTTTCGGTGTACACCTCGGAATCGATGCGCGTCGGGTTGCGCGGTGTCGGGGTGGCCACCGGGTCGTAGAGGTTGCTCGGCGCGGCGGCGTAACGGGCACCGCCGTTGGTGAAGTCCATATAGAAATAGCTGGCCGCCAGGTTCACTTCGTGGCTGACCGGGCCGGTGCTGAACCAGTTGCGCAGACCGGCCATGGCAGTGCGGACCGATTCGTCGCGGGTGAAGTCACGCGGCTGCACGCTGAAGTCACCCGCGTTGTTGGTGATGGATACGTTGTGGCGGAGAAAGTCGTGGTTGCTCTCGCGGGCGCCGACGGCACCATAGGCCATCAACGCATCGCTGAGGTCGTACTCGGCGTTGACGGTGCCGAAGGTGTCGTTGGTGCGCGCCTTGCTCCAGGCTTGTGCGTAGTTGTGGCGCACGTCGTCGGCGTCCGGCACCTTGGCGTTGGCACCGATCAACACGCGCTCCTGAGGGGCATCGGTGTCGCGCTCGGTATGGCCGATATCGGTCGACAGGCGCAGGCGCTCACCGTGGAAGTCCAGCCCCAATACGGCCATTTCGCGGTCGACGCTCTGCTGATCCCACTCGGTATCGCCGGATTGCTTCACGCCGTTGAAACGCAGGCCGTACTGGTTTTCGTCACCGAAGCGCCGGGCGATATCCACAGCGCCGCCCACCTGGCTGTCCGAGGCGTAGCTGCCGGTGAATTCGGTCAGCGGTTGCTCGCCCGCGCGCTTGGGAATCACGTTGATGCCACCGCCCACGCTGCCGCGCGGCGAGATGCCGTTGATCAATTGGCTGGGGCCTTTGATCACGTCGACCCGGTCGGCCATTTCCATATCGATGGAATAGGTCGGCAACACACCGTAAAGACCGTTGTAGGCGACATCGGTGTTGAACAGGCTGAAGCCGCGGATGGTGAATTGCTCGAAGCGGCCACCCGCCGGGTTGGTGGCACGCACCGACGGGTCGCTGGCCACCAGGTCGTTGAGGGTGCGGGCCTGTTGGTTCTTCACCGCCTCGCTGGTGTAGGTGGTGATGCTGAACGGGGTGTCCATAAAGTCCCGCGAGCCCAGCAGGCCCAGGGAACCGCGGCGGGCGACCTGGCCGCCGGCGTAGCGCTCACCGTCGCTACTGAGGTAGCCGCCGGTGATGCTGGTGGGGGCCAGTTCCAGGGCCGCGGAATCCCCTGGCACCGGCACCAGCGTATAGGCACCCTCGCCTGCCGATTGCAGGCGCAGACCGCTGCCTTGCAGCAGGCGGGCAAAGCCTTCTTCCACCCCGTAGGTGCCGGACAGACCGTCGCTGCTGCGGCCGCTGACCAAAGCCGGATCCACCGATAAATTGACCCCCGCCTGGCTGGCGAAGCGGGTCAAGGCGCTGCTCAGGGTGCCGGCAGACACCTCATAGCTGCGGCGGGCATCGTCGGCCCAGCTGGCCGAGCTGAATAGCGGGCTGCTCAGGGTCAGGACAAGGCCCAGGTGCGACAACGGGCGCAAGGTAAAACGCGTTCGGTTCAAACGACGAGGCAAGGCTGCGGACATGGAAGAAGGCTCTCGATTTCTGTTCACTTACCTGGAATGACAGGCGAGGTGAAAAAAAGGGACAGCCTCATGCGATATTTTTTCGCGCCACCAGGGTGACCCAATAACGCGTGCGGGACACCACTTCCACCGGCAGGCTGGCCGCCAGTAGCGCCAGCACGCTATCGGTGTTGTCGAGCCGGAAGCTGCCGGTCACTCGCAAGCCGTCAAGTTCGGGTGCCCAGCGCAGCAGGCCCGGGCGAAACCGACTCAGCTCGCGCAGGAACTCGCCCAGGGGCTGGTTCTCCGCCACCAGCACGCCCTGGCGCCAACCAGGCTGGGCCACGTCAAAGGCCTGTAGCGGTCCATTGCCAGTTGCCTGCAGGCTGACTTGCTGGCCTTCGCGCAGCAGCAGTTCCGGGCCGTGCAGGGGTTGCACGCGCGCCACACCGCTGAACACCGAGATGCGGCAGTCGCGCTCATTAACGCGCACGCACACTTCACTCTGAGTCACGCCGACCTGGCCATAGGGCATTTGAATAGTCAGCGCCTGGCTACCCGGCACACTGAGCGCGAGTTCGCCACGCACCAGGGTCAGCCGGCGCGCGATCAGGTCGATATTTACCGCGGTGTTGGTGTTCAGCTGCAGGGCGCTGCCGTCGGCGAGGGTCAACTGGCGGCGTTCGCCGGTGGCGGTTTGCAGGTCGGCGGTCCAGGCGTCCACCGGCAACTGCCGGCCCACCAGCCAGGTGGCGGGCACCAGGGCGGCAACCCCGAGGGCACGCTTGAGCACCGCGCGACGGGCCAGGTCCGGACGATCGAGGGTGGCCAGCGCCAGGTCGGCCGGCAAGCCGGAAAAACGCTGGCGCAACAGCTGGGCTTTCTGCCAGGTGTGTTCGTGGCTGCTACTGCTGTTACGCCAGTGCTGCAGACGCCGATGGTCGTCTTCGGTGGCGGCACCGGACTCCAGCAGCGCCAGCCAGCGGGCCGCCGTGCGGGCCACTTCGAGCGCTTCGCCGGTTGCTGGCGAGCCCATCAGAGTTCCACCAACAAGCAGTGTTCGTAGGCTTGGGCCATATAGCGTTTTACCGTGCGCTCAGATACCTCGAGGCGCTCGGCAATCTGGCGATAACCAAGGCCATGCAACTGGCTGAGGAGAAACGCACGACGCACCAGGGCGGGCAAGCCATCCAGCAGTTCGTCCAACGCCTGCAGGGTTTCCAGCAGCAGCCAGCGCTGTTCCGCTGACGGCACGCTGTCTTCCGGCAACTGCGCCAAGGCTTCCAGGTAGGCCTGTTCCAGACTGCGGCGGCTGTGGAAGTTGCTCAACAAGCGCTTGCCCACCGTCAGCAGATAGGCCCGCGGCTCGCGCAATTCGGCGAGCGGCTGGGCGCTGGCAAGCACCCGCAGAAAGGTATCCTGGCTCAGGTCCGCCGCATCCCAGGCATTGCCGACGCGACGCCGCAGCCAGTTCTCCAACCAACTGCGATGCTCGCGGTACAGCGCGCTCAGGCTGTGATCCGGGGGTATAGCGGCTTCAACCATGACGAGAAGGTCTGCCCACAAAGCAAATGAGAATTTATTCTATTTAAGATAAAGCCTCATACCAAGTCATTTATCCGTTGAGCCGCACACCGCTCTTCAACCGGTTGCCGCCAGCTCAAAACCGCCGGGTCGTCAGCAGCTCCTCCAGCACCTTGGTCGGCACCCGGAATGGCACCGACATATGGTCCTCCCCCGCTTCGATCTGCACGTCGCTGCGCAGGCCGTATTGCGAGAGATTGTCCAGGCGCAATTTGAGGGCGCGGACGTCCTGGATTTCCTGGGGCATTTCCCGATCACCCGCGAACAGGGTCAGGCTGCTGTGGGTAAGGTCGAGCTTGCCGGCATGCGCCAGCTTGGTGAAGGCGCGCTCCGGCTCCAGCAGGTAGCGGTCATGCCACCACAGGCTCGGGCTGACCGCGACCACATGCTGAAACAGCGCCGGGCGGGTGAACAAGGTGTAGATGCCGAACATGCCGCCAAAGGACCAGCCCACCAGACTGCGCTGGTCCTGATCGACCTTGAAGCGCGCGTTGACCTTGGGCATCAGGCGTTTTTCGATAAAGTCGAGAAACAGGTCCTGGCCACCCTGCGGCGGATCGTTGCGTTCGGCCGGTTGCGGCGGCGACAGGTCGAAGGCGCGGCGATTGAAGTCATAGGGCGTGTCGCTGGGGTAGCCGATGGCAACCACGATTGCGCCCTGGAAACGCTCCTGAGCGCGCTTGGCCGCATGCAGCGCCGGGAACAAGGCATTGCCATCCACCACATAGATCACCGGATAGCCGCCGGTATAGGGCACATCGCCCTCCGGCAGGCTGACCATGATCCGGTATTCGCGCCCTTCGGCGCTTTGCATCTGCCATTGCTCGGTGCCGTCCAGGGTCACCGGGTCGGCCTGGGCGCTGCCCAGCAGCAACGCCCCCAGAACCAGAACGGCGCGGCGAATCCGATTCAGGGCGATCACCAGCTGTAGCTCAGGCTGGTGACCACACTGCGCGCTTCGCCGCGGTAGCAATAGCCATCCTGGCAATTGATATAGCGCCGGTCAGTGAGGTTGCGCGAGTTCAGCGCCAGACGTACGCCGTCCAGACCGCCGTCGAAGTCATAGTGCACGCCGGCGTCGAACAGGGTGTAGTCCTCGTTCTTGATGGTGTTCATATTGTCGCCGTAGGTGCTACCGGTGTAGCGCGCGCCGGCACCGAAGCCGAGGCCGAAGGGCAGGTTGTAATCCAGCCACAGCGAGGCCAGATGGTGCGGGACATCCTTGGGGTCCTTGCCTTCGTTGCCATCGTTGCTTTTAGTGACCTCGGGGTCGTTGTAGCTGTAGCTGGCGTTCAGGCGCAGACGCTCGGTGAGGTCGGACACTGCTTCCAGCTCCAGGCCACGGGAAACCTGCTCGCCGGTCTGCAGGCTGTTCAGCGGATCGACCGGGTCGCGGGTCACCACATTCTGCTGGGTCAGGTGGTACAACGAGGCGGTCAGCAGGGTGCTGCTGCCTGGCGCTTGGTACTTGATCCCCACCTCGTACTGTTCGCCTTCGGTGGGCTTGAACGGCGTGCCGCTGGCGTCGGTGCCGCTCTCGGGCAGGAACGACGTCGAGTAGCTGACATAGGGTGCCACGCCGTTATCGAACAGATAGAGCACGCCCACCGAGCCGGTGGTATCGGAGTCGCTGGTCTTGGTGTTGGCGCTGTTGTCACTGAGGTTGTCGTCGTAGCGCACATGCACCCAGTCGCGACGCAGGCCGGCGGACAGGCGCCACTGGTCGATCTCGATCAGGTCCTGCACATACAGGCCGCTGCGAAACTCCAGGCCGTCGCGGTCCACCAGCACGTTGCTGGGGCGCGCCACGTATTGGTGGTGATCCGGCGCGTTGCGGTCAATCGATGGCGCGTCGCCGTAGGCATACTCCAGCGCGGTGTCGACCCAGGCGTAGTCCAGCCCGGTCAGCAGGGTGTGCTGCAGTTCGCCGGTGGCGAAACGGCTGACCAGCCGGGTGTCGGTGGACAACGAGGACATATCCTCGTAGCTGCCAGCGGCGGTGCGGTCGAAGGTATGGCCGTCGGCATTGGCGACGAAATCCAGGTATTGGTTGGTGGTATCCAGCTGCCCGTAGCGCAGATTCTGCTGCAGGCTGAAGGTGTCGTTGAAGCTGTGTTCGAACTCATAGCCGACCGTCCACTTGCGCTGTTCGAGCTTGTCGAAGGCTTCATCGCCGGGCCAGAAATTGGTCAGGTGGCCGTTGTCGTTGTAGACCATGGGCGAGCCGGCAGTTTGCCGCTCTTCGTACTGGGCCAGCAGGGTCAGGCTGGTGTCGGGGTCGATCTGCCAAGTCAGAGACGGCGCCAGCAAGCGGGCGTTGTTGTCCATCTGCTCGATGGAGTATTCAGCATCGCGGTACAGGCCGACGGCGCGAAACAGCACATCGCCGTCGTCATCCAGCTTGCCGCCTATATCGAACTGGCCCTGCTTGTGGTCGTAGTTGCCGCCCTGCACTTCCACCTGATTCTTCGCCAGCAGGCTCGGCCGTTTGCTGACCCGGTTGACCATGCCGCCCGGGCTGATCTGCCCGTACAGCACCGACGACGGCCCCTTCAGCACTTCGATGCGCTCCAGGCTATAGGCCTCGATGGAAGGCAAGGCCAGCCAGCCACTGCCGGGCTGACGCAGACCATCGAGAAAGTCGGCGCTCTCGGTGGTGGTAAAGCCACGGATGCTGATCATGTCGAAACGCGGGTCCAGGCCCGAAGCACCTACACGCACGCCGGAGCTGTAGGCCACCGCATCTTCGACGCGATCAACCTTGCGGTCGGCGATCTGCTCGGCCGTCACCACACTGATGCTCTGCGCAGTTTCCAGAATCGGCTTGTCGGTTTTCGTCGCACTGCTGGCGTTGCTGGCGAAGTAGCCGGGCACCGGGCCAAAGGCACTCTGCATGGCATCGGCGTTGATGCTGGTGGGGCTGAGTTCCAGAGCCTCGCCGCTTTCGACAATCTGCTCCACAGTCAGGGTGCCGTTGTCAGTGATACGCAGCGACAGGCCGCTGCCACTCAAGGCCTGCCGGGCGGCGGCTTCAGCGCTGAACTGGCCATGCACGGCGGCGCTGTTGCGACCACGCACCAGCGCCGGGTCGGCGACAATGCTACGCCCGCTCTGCCGGGCGATCTGCCGCAGGGCCTGCTCCAGCGGCACGGCGTCGAGGTCGTAGCGCTGCTGGGTTTCTTCGGCGTTGGCAATAAGCGGGCACAGGCTGGTCAGGCCGCCAGCGAATGCCAAGGCAACGGCCAGGGCCAGACGGGCAGCGCGAGGTGAATGGGAACGCATGGGAGGGTTTTTCCTTGCAGGAAGTAAAGGGAACTGCCTGCTATGTCGCGCGAGATTTAAAAACCCCTCACTGATTTTTAAATTCTTTTATTCAGGCCAGATCGACCAGGGTTACCGGCCCGTATTGTTCGACGCTGATCGGCAGCACCTGGGCCAGGGACTGCAATGTGCGGTCGCTGTCATCCAGCGGAAAAACCCCGAACACCCGCAGACGGGCCGCCGCCGGCGAAACCCGCAGCAGCCCATAGCGGTATGGCCGCAAGGCGTCGATCACAGCGCCCAGCGACTCATCGTCGACATCCAGAAGACCATCGAGCCAGGCGTCTTCACGAGCCCGGCTGGCCACCACCGAAAACGCTTGGTCGGCGCTCCAACGCAGGGTCTGGCCACTGCTGACCAGCCCGCTGCGACCGCGCTGGTCGACTACCTGCACGCTGTTTTCCTGCACGCTGACCAGGGTTTGCCCCGGCAGTTGGCGCACCACAAAACGCGCGCCCAGGGTGCTGATCCGCCCTTGCGCGGTGAGCACCTCGAACGGCCGCTGGGGATCGGCGACTGCCTGCAGACTCAACTCACCCTGCTGCAAACTGATCTGACGGATCTCCCGACTGAACAGCAGATTGGCCGTGCTTCGCGCATTGAGGCTCAGCAGGCTGCCATCGGCGAGCGGCACCTGTTTGCGCTCGCCCGTGGCACTGTAGAAATCGCTGAGCAAGCCTTCCAGCGGCATACGCCGTTGCAAGGTCAGCACACTTGGCAGACCGGCCAGCAACAGCAAGGTCGCGCCGCCGCGCAGCAAACGCCGCCGCTCCTGGGAAATGCCCGAGCCGCGCAACACCTGCGCCGTAGCTTGCACGCTGCCAGGCAACTGGCGCTGGGCGTCAGCCAATTGTTGAAATGGCGTGCGCAGCGCACCGGCCACGCTTTCCCAGGCGCGTCGATGCTCGCCATCGGCGGCCAGCCAGGCACTGAAGGCATGTTGATCGGCGGGATGGGCGCGGCCGGAATCGAGAAATACCATCCAGTCGATAGCGGCTTTGACGGCCGGGCTCAGGCGCGGCTGTTCGGCATTCATCGCAGGCTGGCCAGATAGCATTGGGTGACCGCGCGTTTGATCCAGCGCTCCACCGTGGCCAGCGACACCTCGAGTTGCTCGGCGATCTGCTGGTGGGTCAGGCCTTCCAGACGGTTGAGCAGAAAGGCATGGCGGATCTTGGCGGGCAAGTCGTTGAGCAGCGCATCGATGGCCGCCACCGCTTCGCGCAGCAAAGCGAACTCTTCCTCCGACGGCACCACCGCCTCGGGCATGCCGGCAATCGCTTCCAGATAGGCGCGTTCTAGCTCATTGCGCCGCCAGAACGAACAGAGCACCCGCTTGGCCACTACACACAGAAACGCGCGGGGCTCCTCGATAAAGGCGACTTGTTGCGACTTCAGCGTGCGTAAAAAGGTGTCTTGCGCCAGATCCGCCGCATCGGCATGGGAGCCCAGACGCCGCAATAACCATCCCTGCAACCAGCGGTGATTTTCCGCGTAGAGAATGTGAAAGGGGTCTTGAGGGGTGAGGCGCAGGTCTGACATGCGAAATGCACAATATTAGTAATTAGCAATAGTTCGCATTCTTAACGTATGACTGGGCATTTGCAACAGGGGCGGTAGGTATTCGTCGGCGCGAGACCGCGCTTTCTGCTGTGAGTCACAGTGCCTGCAGCTTGCGCTCAAGCTGCTCGCGCTCCCAGCGACTAAGCAACTGAATGGGGTCGGTGCCATAGCGCCCCCAGCTATCCACACTGCCAACGCGCCCATCCGAGGCCACGCACTCGGCGCAGTAGCCCAATTCGCCCGCCTCGAAAAACACGCTTAGCTGCCAACCATCGACCCACACCGGCAAGCTGCCGCAATAGCTTGCGTTCCAGCGTTGCGCACCGCTGCGGCTTATTTCCCGCTCACCAAGGGCGATGTCCTTGAGCAGTTGGTAAACCTCGCGGGCGCTGAGGGGAGTGACTGACATTCTTGCCGTGGCCTCTGGAGTTGATGATCAGGCCTTATCGGCGCTCGACTCGGCCGGCAGCACGCTACCACGTTGCCCACAGCGCAGACAGACACCCCCATGTCTCCCCCAGACAACTGCCCTACTCCCCCGCGCTCTATGGTGGTGGCCCATTCCCCGCCAGCTGGAGCTATCCGTGGCCAACCAACCGATCACCGTTCTGCGCGATACCCAACCTATGCCTGTGGTCGATGCCTGCAAGTGGCAGCGCATTGGCGGTGACCCACATACCGTCAACCTGAATGCCTATACCTCGGAAGATGGCAGCAAGATCATGGGCACCTGGATCTGCACCCCTGGCACATGGCGGGTGGAGTATGTGAAGTGGGAGTACTGCCATTTCCAGGAAGGCTATTGCGTAATCACCCCCGATGGCATGGAGCCGATTCATCTGCGCGCCGGCGATATCTTTGTGGTGGAGCCGGGGATGAAAGGCACTTGGGAAGTGGTGGAAACGGTGCGCAAATATTTCGTTTTTGCCTGAGGTCCTGGCCCCATCGCCCTATCGCTGATGCCCACAAAGCCCCGCCCTGTGCGGGGCTTTGTATTTCTGTAGACCCGGCGCAAGACTGCGTATTAAAGCTGGAAACAAGCACCACTGGCAGGCAAGGTATCGCTGGTTATTAAAGCGGGCAATCAAGGAGTGACGATGGAAAACCTCTACAAAACCCCGGAAGCGGCGCTGACGGAACAACCGGTCAGCGAGCATGGCCAGGCGTTTTTCGTGACCTCGATTGGCAAGCTCTGCGTGATGTATCTGCTCACCATGGGCATGTACATGCTGTATTGGATGTACCGCCACTGGGATAGCCAACGGGCGGAAATAGCGAAGCCCATCTGGCCGATAGCCCGCTCGGTGCTGATGACGTTTTACACCCATAGCCTGTGCGCACTGATCTCCAAGCGGCTACAGGCACAGCAGCAACCGGCGTGGCGGTACAGCGGTGCAGCGAACTGGTTTGTATTGTTCAGCGTTATCAGCCTGCTGGTGTTTGTGTTCACCACTAGCGAAAGCCCCTTGCTGCTATCCGTAGCCTTGCCCCTTTTCCTGCTGGCGGCCAGCCTTCAGCCGATGGTGGCGATTCAACGTCAGGCCAACCTGGCCAGCCTGGATCCACAAGGCAAGAGCAACAGCACCTACTCCGGTGCCAATATCGGCTGGATCCTGGTGGGTGCATTGTTCTGGGCACTGACTGCCCTGGGTACGGTGATCATTGCACTGGGGCTGGATAAGTAGGCCAGCGTGACCGTAGGGCGGATATCGCCACAGGCGATATCCGCCATTTGCGGCACAAACCCCAAGCTCACGTCAGACCGATACCAACGGGGGGTCTAGCAGAAGGCAATCGCCAAACTCCTCTGACTCAGTGGATGCCTGGCCCCTGCAATGCCTAACGATCGACGAATTTGGGTGCCGGGAGGCACGTGCTTCTTTACGGTGACGTTAAGTGACCGAACCTCGAACCCCAGTGCAACAGCGGCGCAGTCAGCGCGGTATTGGCAGGCACGCTATTGGGAACATTTGATCCGCAATGCCGAGGACTATCAGCGACACTTCGATTACATCCATGGGCGGAAAATTTGTCCGACTGCACCAACCGAACCCCGCCGCCTTGTGAGTCCGGCCAAAGCGAGGCGGCTACAAAGCGTGCCAGCATGGGCGTTCTTTCGCCCCGGAGCCCCTTATGAAAATCGTCATTGCCCCCGACTCCTTCAAAGACAGCCTGGCTGCCGCCGAAGCCGCGGCCGCCCTGGCGTTGGGGTTCCAGGACGTATGGCCGGATGCGCAGCTGCTGCAGTGCCCGATGGCCGACGGTGGCGAAGGCACGGTGGATGCGATTCTCGCCGCCCTTCAGGGCGAAGCGCGCAGCAGCCTGGTCAGCGGCCCGCTGGGGCAACCGGTAAAAGCGCGCTGGGGCTGGCTGCCACAGTCACGCACAGCGATCATCGAAATGGCCGAAGCCAGCGGCCTGCAGCTGGTGCCCGTGGAACTGCGCGACGCCCGTTTCAGCTCCACCCGGGGCACCGGGGAACTGCTGCTGGCGGCCCTGGATGCCGGCGCGCAGAAAATCATTCTGACCATCGGCGGCAGTGCCACCAATGATGGCGGTGCCGGTATGTTGCAGGCTCTGGGGGTGAAACTGCTGGATGCCGGCGGCCACGCCATCGGCCCCGGCGGCTTGCCGCTGTCGGTGCTGACCATTCTCGACAGCAAGGGCCTCGACCCACGTCTGGCCGCTGTCCAGGTGGAAGTCGCCGCCGATGTCGACAACCCGCTGTGCGGCCCGCATGGCGCGTCTTTCACCTTCGGCAAACAGAAAGGCGCGAGCCCCGCGCAGATCGAGCAGCTGGATGCCGCCCTCGGCCACTTCGCCGATGTGGCCGCCGTGGTGCTGGGCAGTGATCGCCGTGACGAACCGGGCGCAGGCGCGGCCGGTGGGATAGGTTTTGCCGCCAAGGCCTTTCTCAACGCCACCTTCCGACCTGGCGTCGAAGTGGTGGCCGAGCTCACCGGGCTGGCGGAAAAGATGCAAGGTGCCGATCTGGTGGTTACCGGCGAAGGTCGCTTCGATGCCCAGACCCTGTGCGGCAAAACGCCCCTGGGCGTGGCGCGGCTGGCCAAGCAGTTCAATCTGCCAGTGGTGGTGGTAGCGGGGACGCTGGGCGAGGGTTACGCCAAGCTATACGAGGCAGGCATTGATGCCGCCTTTTCCCTGGCTGCCGGGCCGATGACGCTGGAAGAGGCCTGCCAACAGGCCCCTGCGCTACTGCGCGAACGGGCCGGCGATATTACGCGGTTGCTAAGGCTGGGCAGTCTGCTGAAAAGCCGCTGAGCGCGGCTTATTCAAGCTCAGGGTGATCGGAAATACCTTCCAGATCGGCACGGGCAATGGCGCGCTGGTCAAGCTTCTGGCGGGCTGGCAGGGGCAGATCGGTGTAGCTGATCAGGCCTTTTTCCACCAGCACGCTGACCACGTCTTCCAATACCCGCACCAGGCTCCAGTCCGACTCTTTGAGAATCTCCAACTTGGCCTGCACTTCGAGCTTGGTATTCAGCCAGTTGCGTAGCTCTTCGCTTTCCACCGCCATGCTGGCGCTCATTTCGGGGAACGGCTCTTGCTCCACGCGCAGGAGCTTTCCGTGTTCGTCGCGCTGGATGTAAACCATGGTGGCCTCTCTGTGAAATACACTGCGCGGCGCCAGACAGAATTGATACGCACGAACCGCAATGGCGGTGAGCATAATCCGAGAGAGCGCCAGAAGAAAACCCAGGTTGCCTGGTATCAGCCCAATGCGGCGCGGAATGTCCCAGGGATGTACATCCCTGGCAAAAACTGACCGTTCGGTCGGACCTTTTTGCCCCAGCCCATAACAAAAGGCAAGGCGGCGCAGGCATGCGCACAGTCGGTGGAACATACCTCCCCCCAGGCAGGAAACTGCAAGAAAGCGCTTTCAGGACAGCAGGCTGACCACGGCAAAGCGGCTGATATTGGCTTGCGCAACCACGGTCTGGGTCACCGCCGCATAGCTGGCCGGCGAGCGATTGACCAGATTGAAGGCGGAACCGGCGTAGTCGGCAGCCCATTGTTTTTCATCGTTGTTGGCTTGCCGCGCAAGGAAATCGCGGATTTCCTGTTGGCGGTGGCTGAGCTGATCGCGGATCGCGCCGACCTTGTCCAGCGCCGCCACTACCGAATCCAGTACCCGGCGCAGTTCGCGCTGGCTGTCGGCGCTGACTTCGGCAGGAAAGTTGAACAGCTGGTCGTCCTGACTCTGCACCGGCTGGTAGCTGCCTTTGGCAAACAACTTGCCTTCACCCTGCACCGCCAGTTGCGGCTTGAGGGTTTGCCAGTCGCTTTCCCGCGCCGAGAACTTCAATTCGCCGCCCTGCCCCAGCTCGGCACGTACACCCACCTGCCCGAGGCTGACGTTGAAGCGGCGCAGCACCTGCTCGCCGCTCATATCGTCATCAAGCACCACGGCGATGGGTTCGGACGACTGCCGGCCGGCGCTGAACAGCAAGGTTTCCTTGCCCGACTCCTGCACGGCGGCCAGTGAATCCAGACCACTGAGGCTGAAGCGACTGCGCAGTGGCTCGTTGAGGCGCAGCTTGAGCGTACTGTCCAGGGTGGCGCCGGAGCGCTCGGCGCGTTCGGCCAGCAGTTGGTTGACCTGCTGCATGGCCTGCTGCAGGCCTTGCTTGTCGGCACCCTGGGCGGAACTGAGCTCGCGGCTGAGGTTGATCTTCAGCTGGCGCAGGCGGCTGCTCAGTTCATCCAGATAGCTTTCCGCCGACTGCATCGAGGACAGCTGCTGATTGAGTTGCAGGTTGAAACTCGCGCCCTTGCCCCGCGTCCGCTCGCTGGTCTGCGTCTGGCTCGCTGGCGGCTCGGCCTTGCTGGCGGTCGGCAGCGGCGCATCACGCAGGACCGCCTGGCGGCGTTCCTGGGGATCGAGGGCGGCAATCGCCGTTAACGGCTTTTCAACCTTCATGACGGATCTCGCTAAGGCAGGCGTTACAGGAGGTCGAACAGCGACAGATCGTTGACCGTCAGGTAGGTCTTCTGCGTCGCCTGCAAGGCCAGTTTGTAGTTCTGTAGATCGATGCTCGCGCCGGCATAGTCCAGCCCCGCCAGTTCGCCATCGATCTGGTTGTTGACCAGCGATACATCCTGGTTGCTGTTATCCAGCAGGGTCAGGGTGTTCTGCCGCCCGCCCAGTTCGGTGATGCTGGTCAACACGCCGCCATGGGCAGTGTCGAGCTGGGTGATGGCATCGCGAATCTGCTGCACGGTGGCCGGATCGGTGCTGTCCAGCGCCGGGTCCTTGAGCAGGTTGACCACGCTGTGCAGGTTATTGAGAAAGTCCATGCCGGTGCCGAACACCCCGGCAATCGCCACGTTTTCCTGCACCAGCACGCCATTGGCCACCGCCGCCTGGCGGGTTTTGTCGTTGCCGTTGGCGCTGTAGGTTTGGGTGGCGCTGTCGTAGGCCACGGCCGGGCGATCGGTCAGGGTGCCGGAGAACAGGTAGCGGCCTTCTTCGTCACGCACATTGAGGTAGCTGAGCACCGTACTTTCCAGGCTGCTCAACTCGCTGGCCATGGCATTCAGATCGGCCGAGGTGTTCGAACCGTTGGCCGCCCACAGTAGCAGGTCACGTACTTCGAGCATGGTGTCGGAGGTCGACTGCAGGTTGGTTTCCTGAATCGACAGGTTGCTCGAGACATTGGTGATGTTCTTGCCGTACTGGGTCAGGCTTGCCTCGGCGCGCTGGATCCGCAGCAGCCGCACGCTGGCGATGGGGTCGTCCGAAGGTTTGAGAATCCGCGTACCGTCGGACATTTTCTGCATCAGCTCGGCCATCTCCGACGAATTGCGATTCATCGAAGTGAGCATGGTGGCGGCGGTCTGCGAGTTGGTGATGCGCATGGGGCAGTTCTCGTCTATCGAATCGGACGTAGGGCGGATATCGCCTGTGGCGATATCCGCCGTTTCACAAAACCTGCAGCGACTTAAAACGCCGCCAACATGGTGTCGAACAAATCCTTGGCGGTGCTGATGACTTTCATATTGGCCTGGTAGGCCTGCTGGTAGCTCATCAGGTTCACCGCCTCTTCATCCAGGTTCACCGCGCTGACACTGTCGCGCTGGGTCTGGGCCTGGCTGGTAACGGTTTTCGCCGTGGTCAGATCAGCCTCGTTCTGCCGGCTGACGCTGGCGATGTCGCCGATCAGGCCGGCATAGGCATCGTTGACGCTGACCTGATTGCCGTTGACGGTGATGGTCTGGTTGCGCAGCTCCAACAGCTCCAGCAGCGTGCCGTTGTTGCCGGTTTCACCGGCACTGTCGGACAGCGCCAGATCTGCCGCCTTGATACCGCTGAGGCTGAGCATGTTCGAGCTGCTGCCCGGGGTGAACACCAGCAGGGCCTGACCGGCATTGCCATTGAGGTCGTAGCCGCTGGCCAGGGTGTCGTTGACCATCTGCGCGAACTGCTCGGCCATATCGCCCAAGGCATCCTGGTTCGGACGCAATACCTGGTACTCGGTGTCGTACAGCGCGCCTAAGGAGCCACCGAGGTCTTCCTGGCTAAGGGAAAAGGTGGTGCCGGCAAACGCCAGGCCGATCTGCTGCTCGCCGGTGGGCGTCAGGCTGACGCTGAGCTGCGCCGCCGAGGTGCTGGCCACCAGCGGTTGACCATTGGCCAGGGACACCGCCAGCGAACCATCGGCGGCGGTGTTGGTACGCACGCTGGCGTATTGGCTGAGCTCGCTGACCAGGCTTTCACGCTGATCCTTGAGGGTCGCCGAATCCACGCCGCCGGCTTCAGCGGCGATGATCTTTTTGTTCAGCAGGGCGATGTTGCTGGTCAGGCCATTGATCTCGGTAACCATCGAACCGCGCTGTTCCTGCAACGACATCAACTGGGTGTGCAGGTTGCTGCCCAGGGTATTGAAGCGCTGCGCCAGGTTGCCGGCCTCGGCGATGATCTGCTGGCGCAAGGCAACCGAGTCGGGCGTGGCGCTGGCCTCGCTGACGGCGGCGAAAAAGTTGTCCAGGCCCACACTGATGCTCGAACCATCGCCAGACATCAGCCCTTCCAGCGAGGTCAGATACTGCTGCGAAGTGCTGTAGTAGTTCTGCGAGGTGGTGGCGCGCCACAGCTGCTGGTTAAGGAAGTCATCGGAAATCCGGCGGATGCTGGTGACCTCCACGCCGCCGCCACTCAGGCTGCCGTACCCGGACACCGAACTCATCACCGCATTCAGGCGACTGAAACCGGGGGTGTTGACGTTGGCGGTGTTCTGCCCGGTAACCGACAGGCCGATCTGCGAGGCGCGCACACCGCTGTAGGCGATCTGGGTCAAATTGGTCACGACAGGTTTCCTTTTGGTTCTTTAAACACGGGCCGCTCGTTAACTACTGGAAGCCGTTCGAATGGACTGGGCGAAGGCCGCCGACAGCGATTGGTGCAACGGCCGCTGGCTGGGAAAATCCGCCACTCTCTGATCCAAGGCGACCGCTTCGGCAGCCGGCTTAAATTCGTCGGTACGCGAGTCCGATTTATCGCCGAAATTGACCGTGCGGTTGGCCGCCATACCGAGCAACTCACCCACTTGCAGACGCTCATCCAGGCTGGCGCGCGCCGGCTGCGGCGCATGGGCTTCGCCACGCAGGCGTTGCTGTTGCAGGTCCTGCAGAATGCTGCGGGTGTAGTTGCGGGTTTCCTCGTAGGGAATGCGCTGCACCCAGGCCTCGGTGCCGATCTGCCCGGTGCGCGGGTCGCCATTCTTTTTCAACCACTCATCGACCTTGCCGGGGCCGGCGTTGTAGGCCGCCACCGCCAGCGCCTGGTGGCCGTCGTAACGCTCGAGCATGTCCTTCAGGTAGGCCACGCCCAGGGTCTTGTTGTACTCGCCATCGCGGGTCAGGCGTTCTTCGCTGAACTCCAGGCCGAGCTTGGCCGCCATGTCACGGGCGGTGCCGGGCATCAGCTGCATCAAGCCACGGGCACCCTTGGTTGAAACAGCCGCGATATCGCCGGCCGACTCATGGTCGATCAGGCTGTCGACCAGACTGCCCAGCGCCGCCGTGCCGCGCTGCCACACCTGATTCACCGCGGCCACACCACGCTCCCAGCTGTTGGCCAGGGGTTGCTGGGGCTGAATATTGCTGCGTGGCAGCTCGGCCGAACGGGCGGCCTGCTGCGCGGCAGTGAGGGTCATGGGCGCAGTGACGCTGCCGGCCAATTGCTTGACCAGCATGTCGCTGATGCCGGTTTGCTTGCTGCTGGCCAGGTGTTCGGCCATGGCTTCGTCGTAGAAATCGCGCATGGTGTCCAGCTCGCGGCTGCGCATGGGGTTGCCCGCCGACAGCACATCACCGGCCTTGCGCATCTGCTTGAGGATCTGCTGCAGAAACAGCGCTTCGAACTGCTCGCTGGCGGCCTGTAACTGCTGGCGCGGGTCACTGCCCGGCGCATTGACGCTGCGGGCGTTATTGATCGCGGTGGGGAGGGAAACAATGCTCATATCACACGGCGCTCACAGTCAGATCACAATCAATTCGGCATTCAAGGCACCGGCCTGTTCCAGGGCTTGCAGAATGCTCATCACGTCGTCCGGGGTCGCGCCCAGGCTGTTGACGGTGTTGATGATGCTTTCCAGGCTGGCACCCTCCGGCCACTTGAACATGGCGTTCTTGTCCTGGGTCACCGACACATCGGACTGCGGCGTCACGGCGGTCTGCCCCTGGGAGAACGAGTTGGGCTGGCTGACCTGGGGGTTCTCGCTGATGGTCACGGTCAGGGTGCCATGGGCCACGGCAGCGGCTTTTACCCGCACGCCCTGCCCGACGACCACGGTGCCGGTGCGGCTGTTGAACACCACTTTCGGCCGTTCACGGCCCTCTTCCACTTCCACGGTTTCCAGCAGCGCCATAAAGCTGGTGCGCTGGTTGCCGGCAGCCGGGGCGCGCAGGCTGATCTTGGTGCCGTCCAGGGCATTGGCCACACCCGGGCCAAATACCCGGCCCAACGCCGTGACGATTTTCGCCGCAGTCTGAAAGCTCGGGGTGCGCAGGTTGAGCATGATGTCCGGGCGGCTGGTGAAGTCGCTGGGGATCATCCGTTCGATGGTGGCACCATTGGGTACGCGGCCGCCGTTGGCGCTGTTGATCGCCACACTGGAGCCACTCTGGCCGGTGGCATTGAGGCCGCCAATCACCAGACTGCCCTGGGCCAGGGCATAGGTTTCGCCATCCACACCGCGCAGCGGGGTCATCAGCAACTGGCCGCCGCGCAGGCTTTTCGCATCGCCCAGGGAGGCGACGGTGATATCCACGGTCTGCCCCGGGCTATAGGACGGCGGCACAGTGGCGGTAACGGTCACAGCGGCAACGTTCTTCAGCTTCGGATCGACATTGGCCGGCAGGTTGATGCCGAACTGTTTGATCATGTTGGCCACCGACTGGCTGGTGAACTTCACCTGGTTTTTATCCCCGGTACCGTCCAGCCCCACCACCAGGCCATAACCAATCAACTGGTTGCCGCGAATGCCTTCGACATCCACCAGATCCAGCAGCGGCACAGCCGAGGCCACGGGACTGACGCCGAGCAGCGCCAGAGCCAACAACAAAAACGGCGGCAAGCGCATGGAAAACGTCCTCACAGCGGGAAGATCGGAGAAGTGAAGAAGCGCGTCAGCCAACCGGCCGAATTGCTGTCATTGAGCAGGCCACGGCCGGCATAGGAAATATTGGCGTTGGCGATGTTCTGCGACGACACCTGGTTGAAGCGGTTGATGTCATCCACCCGCACCAGACCGGTCAGGCGAATAAATTCTTCGCCCTGGTTCAGGCGCAGGTTTTTCTCGCCTTTGACCAGCAAGGTGCCGTTGGGCAGCACGCTGTGCACGGTCACCGCAATCGAGCCACGCAGGGAATTCTGCTGCGAGCTTTTCGCCGAGCCATCGAAATCCCGCGAGGCATCGGCAGAGCTTTCCAGCTTGTCGTAGGTTTTCCCCAGCACGGTGGGAATACCCACGGCCAGGCTGGCTCCCTTGCCAAAGCTGGTGCCGGCACTTTTGCTCGATTGGGTGACCTCCTCCAAAACCACGGTGAGGATGTCGCCAATGCGCAGCGCCCGTTGATCCTGGGTCAAGGCACCGCCGTAGCCGCTGCGAAACAAGCCGCCGCCGGTGGTGGGCGGCAGGCTGTAGTCCAGGTTCAGCGGTTGGTAGGCGCTGGAATCCTCGTCGGGGAGCATTTCCTTGAAACTGGCGCAGCCACCCAGAAGCAGGGTGGCGGCAAGGGCGCACATCATCAGCGTGATTTTCATGGCGGTCAGACGGTCTGGTTAAGAAATTGCTGCATACCGGACGCGGCGTCCAGCACCTTGGCGTTGGCCTCGTAGGCGCGCTGGATGGCGATCATATTGACCATCGCCTCCACCACCTGCACGTTGGAGCCTTCCAGCACGCCCTGCTTGAGGGTGCCCAGGCCTTCTTCGCCCGGTACGCCTTCCACCGGCTCGCCACTGGCGACGGTTTCCTTGTACAGGTTGCCACCCAGGGCTTCGAGGCCAGCCGGGTTGGTGAAGTTGACCAGGGTGATCTGGCCCAACTCGCTGGGGGTGGTGTCGCCCGGCAGAATCGCGGTGACGATGCCGTCGCTACCCACGGTGAAACTGCTGCTGCCGGTCGGCACTTCAATAGCCGGCACCAAGGGCAGGCCCTGGGAGTTGACCACCATGCCTTCGGCGTTCAGCTGCAACTGACCGTTTTCGGTGTAGTAGGTGTCGCCGTTGGGCGCTTCCACCTGCAGAAAACCGCGGCCGACAATCGCCAGGTCCATCGGCTGCCCGGTGGTCTGCATGCTGCCTTCGGTAAACACTTTCTGCGTACCGGCCACCCGCACACCGCTACCGAGCTGGATGCCGGAGGGTACGGTATTGACCTGGTCGGCCTGGGCACCAGGCTGCAGGTCGATGGAATAAAACAGATCCTCGAACACCACGCGGTCGCTTTTGAAGCCAGTGGTGTTCACGTTCGCTAGGTTGTTGGCCACGGCCGATAGGGCGGTGTCTTGGGCGGCCAGACCGGTTTTGCTAACCCACAGTGCAGTGCTCATAACGTTCTTCCTTTAGCCGCGAATCAAGCGGGTGCCGGCCTCGGACAAGTCCTCGGCGGCTTTCATCATCTTTACCTGGGTTTCAAACAGGCGGTTCAGGCTCATGGTCGCGGTCAACTGGTCGATGGCCGACACGTTGCTGGTTTCCAGATGGCCGCTGACCAGACGCACGTCCTCGCTGGCTTCAGCCGGTTGGCCATCCTTGCGAATCAGCAGACCGGCCTGGTTTTTCACCAGCTCGGCGGGCTGCGCATCCACCAGCTTGATGCGGTCCACCTCGGCCATCACGAAATCACCACGGGGCATGATCGACACCGTGCCGTCACTGCCGATGGCCACGCTGTCGTACTCCGGCAGCACAATCGGCCCGCCCTCGCCCAGCACCTGACGGCCGCCGATGGTCAACCGGCCCTGCTCGTCCACCAGCATGTTGCCCTGCCGGGTATAGGCCTCAGCGGTGCCATCCTGCACGGCGATCATGCCGGCGCCACGAATGGCGAAATCCAGATCGCGGCCGGTGGCGGCCAGGGTTCCCGAGGTCATGTTGACCCCGCTGCTTTGCGGCATCGCCAGGTGCCGGCTGTCATAGCCATAGCCCTGCACATCGACGGTTTCGGCGCGTTCCATATCGGCGCGAAAACCGGGAGTGTTGACGTTGGCCAGGTTGTTCGCGCGCACGCCCAGGGCACTCATGGTGCGGCTGGCGGCAGTCATCGCGGTGTAGCCCAAACGGTCCATGGATCAACCTCAGATTGCGCTGAACAGCACTTGATTGAGTTCTTTGTCGGTGGTCAGCACCTTGGTGTTGGCCTGGTAGTTGCGCTGGCCTTCCATCAGGGTCACCAGTTGCGCAGTGAGGTCGACGTTGGAGCCTTCCAGCGCGCCGGTGATCACCGAACCGAACTGCCCCACACCCGGGGCACCAATCAGCGCGGCACCGGAGTTGCTGGTTTCGGTCCAGGCGGTGCCGCTGACGTTTTTCAGGCCTTCGGCGTTGGCGAAGTTGGCCAGCACCACCTGGCCCTGCAGCATGCGTTCGCCGTTGCTGTAGTTGACGTAGATCTTGCCGCCCTCATCCACCGCAATGCCGGTCTTCTCACCCGAGGCGTAACCGCTGGCCTTGTTGGTGGTCACGGCGAAGTCGGAGCCGTACTGGGTGGTGCCGGTGAAGTCCACGGCAATCGCCAGCGGGTCGACGCCGCCTGCCAGGCCGGTGGCATTGACGGTAACCGGGGTCGCCGGGGCGGTGAGCATGCCGGCCGAGTCGAAGGTCATGTTGGTGTTGCCCGAGGCGCTGCCGTCGACAAAGTTGTGACTGGTCCAGCTGTTGTCAGCGGTCTTCACAAAGTACTGGGTCAGGGTGTGTTCCTTGCCCTGGGAGTCGAACACCTTGGTGGTGTAAGTGGAGTTGTAAGTGGCGGCGTCGGCCACGTCGAAGGCGGTGGCCGGCACCGCTTCATCGGCATCCAGGTTGGCGACAAAACTCAGGCTGTCGGTAGCCTTGGCCGGCAGGCTGCCGGTTTTCAGCTGCAGGTCGCTGATGGTGCCATTGAGCAGATTGCCGTCGGCATCAGTGGGGTAGCCCTGCAGACGCTGGCCGGAGCTGTTCACCACATAGTTGGCAGTGTCCGTGCCGAACACCCCGGCGCGGGTGTACTGCTGCTCGCCGGTGGTGCTTTTCACCACGAAAAAACCACCGCCGGAAATTGCCAGATCAAGGCTGCGGCTGGTGGAGGTCAGCGAACCACCGAGGCTGATGCTCTGCGTGTTGCCGAGCACTTCCACACCCATGGCCTGGCTGTCGGCATACACGCTGCCGAACTCAGTGCGCGAGGATTTGAAACCGACGGTGCCGACGTTGGCGATGTTGTTGCTGACGGTGTCGAGTTGGTCGCTAACGGCGTTGAGGCCGGTCAGGGCAATGTTGAAGCTCATAAAGGATCACCTTGTCTGGAATGGAAACGGATCAGGCCGAGCGGGTGCCGGCGCCAAATTCAACGATGTTGTAGAACGGCACCGAACCAATGCCTTGCACCTCCAGCACCGGGCCTTCACTGCTGACCCGCACATTGCTGACCACCCCGCCGATTTCCACTTTGGGGATCTCGCCGCTGCTGGTTTTGATCGCCACCTCGTACTTGCCGGCGGGCAGCCCGAGGGCCTCGGGATCGATGTTGAAGTTCATCAAACCGGCGTCCTGCGGGCCCAACTGCACTTCAGTGACCACACCGTTGGCGTTGGTCAGCTGCAAGGTGGTGGTGGACGAGTTGTGCTCAAGCTGGGCCTGACCACTCAGGGCCACACCGTCGAGCTGCACGCTATCCGCCGAGACCATCACCTGCTGCCCGACCAGACCGGCAGCCGTAAGGTTCTGCAGGTTGTCGGAGAGCACCAGGCTGTTTTTCTGGATGGTGTTGAGGTTCTCCAGACTCTGCACCTGCGACAGGGCCGAGTACTGATTGATGAACTGCGAACTGTCCACCGGGTTGGTCGGGTCCTGGTACTGCACCTGGGCGACCATCAGGCTGATGAAGTTGTTCTGCAGCTCGGATACGTCATTGAGGTTCACCGCCTGGGATGGCAGTGCGGTGTCGCTGCCATTGGTGCTGGTGTTGCTGGTTGAACTCACGCTAGCCATCAGGCATCTCCCAGTTTCAGCAGACCCTGCTGCATGCTTTTCACTCGATTGAGCACTTCAACGTTGGTTTCGAAACTGCGCGAGGCCGACATCATGTCGGTCATCTCTTCAATCTCGTTGACGTCGGGGTAGAACACATAGCCGTCACGGTCAGCCAGCGGGTTGCCTGGCTCGTAACGGCGCTGCGGGTCTCGCCCGGACTGCACCACATCCATCACCTGAACATGGGCACCGCCCATCCCGGCATTGCGGCTCAGCTCACCGTTTTCGTACACCGCGGCAAACATCGGCTTACGCGCCTGGTACACATCCTTGGCGCTGGTGGCAGCGGAGTCGGCGTTGGCCAGGTTCGAGGCCACGGTATTCAGGCGCACGGTTTGCGCATTCATCGCCGAGCCGGCGATGCGGTAGATCGAATCGAATGCCATGGGCTTAACGTCCTTCGATGGCTTGTTTAAGGCCGCGGAAATTCATGCTGAGAAAGGTCAGGCTGGTCTGGAAATCCATCGAGTTGCGCGAGAACTCCGCCTGCTCGACGCTGAGCTCCACCGAGTTGCCATCCTGGGAAGGCTGGGTGGGCACGCGGTACATCAACTCGCTGGCGGCGCTGTTGGTGCTGGCCGTCAGTTGCGAGCTGAACGGGCTGTTCAGCCGCGACATCTCGCCGGCGAAATCGATATCCCGCGCCTTGAAGCCAGGGGTGTCCTCGTTGGCCAGGTTGGCCGCGAGAATTTCGCTACGCTGCATGCGTAAATCGAGGGCACGTACGTGCACGCCCAGTGCTTCTTCAACCCGTATACTCATTAGCCAACCCTCTCGGCATATTTTGCTGATTGGGCTAGAGCACGAACCGTGCCGGGCTGCTAAAACAACTGTATCTGGCTGATTTAATTGAATAATTCAAAAAACATCAGAAGCAATAAAGGCGCTCAACTTCCGCTTTCAGCACGCCTGACGCGTCGATGCGGAAACGCCTTTTCCGCCTGCTTCCTCCTGCTGGGTCTGACCCTTGGCAGTGCCGCCGGCCATGCCAGCGACGCCGTGCGCCAGCAACTGGAAACGGCCCTGAGCCAACAGATGCAACAGCTGATTGCGCCATTGGCCAAACAACAAGGCTGGCAGAACCCGCAGGTACAACTGCAACACGAACTACCCACCGCCCTGCCCGCCCAGGCCTGCTCACAACCCCTGGCAGTGAAACGCACAGGCGACGATCCCTCGCCGCTGGCGCGGCAGCGTTTTGTCCTCAATTGCGCGGATACGCCAGCGTGGAAAATCAACGCCGTCAGCCAGGCCACCGTGTTCGTTGCCGTGGTGTTTGCCAGCGTGCCGCTGGAGCGTGGGCAGAGCATTGCGGCTGAGGATCTAAAGCTGCAGCCGGTGAATATCGCCAAGGCGAGTCGGGGCTATTTCAACCAGGTGGAGCAGGTGGCGGGGTTGAGCGCCAAACGGCGGATCCGTGAAGGGCAGATGCTGAGCCCTGCCTTGCTCGCCGGCGCGGTGTTGGTCAAGCGTGGGCAACAGGTGGAGATTCGTGCCAGCCAGGATGGGATTCAGGCCCGCGCGGTGGGTGAGGCGTTGGGGAATGGGCAGTTGGGCGAGGTGATCAAGGTGAGGAATCTGGGTAGTGAGAAGGTGATTGAGGGCAAGGTGATTGAGGCGGGGGTGGTGAGTAGTACGTTTCGCTGAGGCGAGTGCTTGTCGGCTCTGTGGTTGCGTTGAGTTCGGCGGTGTTCTTCGTTATCGCGTGCGCTGGGCGTTTTGTTTCGCGCCTTACGCGCGAGTCACTTTTTAGCAGTCGCCGGATTGCCGGACCACCCAAAACGGCTTGCCACAACCTTGGCCCGCCGCTGCGCCAATGGGGCGGGTGGATCGCAAGCCGCACTACGTTTGCTTTTTATCTTTGCGCCTGGACCCCAGCCTGCGCCGGGATGACGGAGGTTTTTGTCCCGAACACCGTCATCCCGAATCGTCGGACCGCAGCGCCGGCTGAGGTCCAGAATTTCGCAGACAGACGACATTCAAGAAACTAGCGCATAAGGCGCGAAACCAAACGCCAAGCCCACGCGCCGATGAAGACTTCCACAAGAACAAGCGCCCATTCCCCCTGCAAAAAAAAGAAAATTCAATTCCCCCTTAATCCAGCCAATCGACCTGTCGCCTTACCTTTTCAGCAGGCGATCACAGCCAGCTTCACTCAAGCCCACTAGCTCGAAGGATTACCATCATGGCTCTGTCGATTCACACCAACTACTCCGCTCTGGTCACTCAAACCAACCTGGGCAAAACCAACAGCGCACTGTCCACCAACCAACAACGTCTGGGCACTGGCTACCGTGTAAACAGCGCCGCAGACGACGCTGCCGGCCTGCAGATCGCTACCCGTCTGAGCGCCCAATCCCGCGGCATGGCCGTAGCCACCCGCAACACCAACGACGCCGTCTCGCTGCTGCAAACCTCCGAAGGTGCACTCAGCGAAATGACCGACATCGTTCAGCGCATGAAAGACCTCGCCACCCAATCGGCGAACGCCACTGCCAGCTCCGATGACCGTGACGCCATGCAAGCCGAGTACGACCAACTGGGTCAGGAACTGGGCAACGTCATCAAGAACACCAAATTCGCCGGTGAAGGCCTGTTCTCCGACGGCGGTGCCTCTGCGGTAACCGACGGTTCGGCAGGTAAGTTCTCCGCTGCCCTGGACTTCCAGATCGGTGCCAGCGCTGACGAAAAACTGACCCTGGACGTAAGCACCCCGCTGACCGACCTGACCACCGCTCTGGATGGCCTGTCGGCTCAGTACGCTACTCCGGACAGCACCACCCCGGGCACAGAAATCGCTGGCACTGACGGCTCCGCTGCCAACAGCATGATCACTACCCTCAGCGACGCTCTGGACGACATCGGCTCCCTGCGTGCTCAGTTCGGTGCCAACATCAACCGTCTGAACCACACCGCCAACAACCTGGCCAACATGAAAGACAACACCGACGTGGCTCGCGGCACCATCATGGACGCCGACTTCGCTTCCGAGTCCGCCACCATGACCAAAAACAGCATGCTGCTGCAATCGGGTATCTCGATGCTCAAGCAAGCCGGTCAGATGCCAGGCATGGTTATGTCCCTGCTGGGCTAAGGCCTGCGCAATACCCCGCGATAGCAACGCCCCGACTGGTTCGGGGCGTTTGTCGTTGGTGGCGCTTTTTTCCGGCACTCGGGGACTGCTCAAAACGCTGGTTATGGCCTATATAACTAGCCAACTTGTAAGAATTTTCCGACACAGTCCTTGATGCGGCCTTTTATTGACGCCAGAATGCCGACGACTTTGTATTTTTTTGTAGCCGGATGAACACGCTCGCGCAAAGCAACCCGGGTCCTTGCAGGCACATATGACAATGAGTGAAACCATGCCGCGCGTGGGAACCCAAGAGGTTCCAGCCACGTCGGTGATCCGTACCGGGCGCTCGGACGGATGCCCGGCGCACTTTCACCCTGAGCGCTACCAGTTGGTGCTCAGCCGTGACGGTGCGGAGGAAAAGATCGATCTGGGTTTCTCCGGCAGCCGCTTGCTTGAGCGACTGCTGCTGGTGCCTGGCGAAGTGGTGGGCCGCGATGAGTTGCTGGCCTATGCCTGGACTGACCGCATCGTTGGCCAGGGCAGCCTCAACCAGCAGATCTACTCCCTGCGTCAGGTGCTGGGGGATGAGAAGAAACGCGAAATCATCCAGACCCTGCCCCGCCGCGGCTACATGCTGAGTCCGAAGTTCCTGGTCAACCTCAACGATGCCGCCGACCTGCCCGCTCCCGGTTTTTTTCCGTTATTGCCGTTACCGCGCCGCGCCAACCGCACCCAGAACCAACAACGTGTGGCGACCCTGATGGCCGCAGCGGCCACCTTGGCGACTCTCGCACTGATCGGGTTCGGCTATATCTACCACGAGCTGTTTCAGTCGCAGGTGCTGGTGGCCGAGCAGAATATCGGCAACAAACATTTCGTCTATGCCGCCCCCACGCCGCAAACGCTGGAGCTGCTGCAGCACGATACGGCCGAGTTGAGCGAGCGCCTGGCTGCGCTGGTGAAGCAGCCGGTGCAGTTTCGTCTGGGTGCCAATGCCGGCTTTTTTGAGTTGCTCTGCGTGCAGCCTGATACCACCCGCTGGATGATGATCAATCGTGCGCAGTTGAAGAACGTGCAAGATGAGCACCTGCGGAGCTGCCTGCAATGACCCCGAGCACGACTTGCCGCTGGTATCTGGGCGGCGCGCTTCTGGCGGCCGGTGCATTGTTGGCGCTGCTGGTGGTGTGCGTGAACTTCAAATCCAGCAATGAATTCAACGGCCGCTATAGCTCCAGCGGCGACGTGATCCTGCGCGATGGCCACAAAATCGAGGTCAACCACACCCTGCTGATCAAGGACGGGCGTTTCTATGCCATGACCCGCCAGGGCCAGAGCATTATGGAAACCTCCGGGATCGTCGAATCCGGCTTTCTCAACCGCATGCGCCTGCGGGTGGAAAAAGGCAAAGCCACCGCCCTGGATGCCTCCGGCAGTATCGACAACGACCTGTTGTTCAACCTGATGTATGGCGGCGAAGTGGATTCGGTGATCAATTTGCGGCCGATTGGTAAGTGCTATTTCGCGGTGGAAACGCGGCAGCTTTATTGCGCGGATTAACCGCTAGGCACACCACCTCGTAGCGGATATCCGCCGTGTCCCAACGTAAATCGCAACGGCGGATATCGCCGGAGGCGATATTCGCCCTACAGCCTCCCACCCTCGAACTCGGCACCCTGCTGGGAAAACTTCACCCGCGCATAACTCTCGCCGAACAACTGCCGGTACAAACTCTCCGCGCTGTCGGTGAGCAGCAGCACTTCAATACGGCGGTTGGCACCGTCCTTGGGGTCGTCGGCGCGTAGCGGCATCACGTCGGCCTGCGCCGCCACCTGCAGCACATTGCTCGCCGGCATCCCCGCCTCCACTAGCACATTGCGCGCTCGCAAGGCGCGGTCGCCGGAGAGGTTCCAGTTGTCGTAGCCGTTGCGCTGGCGATAGGGCACAGCGTCGGTGTGGCCGCTGAGAATCAGCTTGTTGTCGACCTTGGCCAAAACCCCGGAGAGTGCCACCAGCAGCCCTTTGAAATGCGGGTTGAGGGTGGCGCTGCCACGCTCGAACATAAAGCGGTTCTGGTCGTCCTTGATCAGAATGCGCAGGCCCTGGGGCACTACGTTGACTTCGATATTGGCCAGGGCATCGACCTTGCCGGACACCTCACGAATCAGCGCTGCCAGTTCCTGCAAGTCGGCAGTGGACTGGTAATGCTTGGGCGCGTGGCCATCGGCCTCGGACTGCTCCGTTTCGTCAGTCTTGGAGCCACTGGCCTGGCCGCTGCCCTGGGCCAGCACTTCCGGTTTGGCCGGCATCGGCATGCCGTCCAGCTCGATGGGGGTTTTGCTGGTGCCGTCGAACACCCCGGCGCCGCCATCCACCAGCGGGTTGGCTTCCAGCTCACCGGATGCCGGGTTTTCCATATGGCTTTGCGGCTGCACGATCCACAGCACCATAAACAGCGCCATCATGGCCATGGTGAAGTCCGCAAATGCCACCTTCCAGGCACCGCCATGGGCCTCTTCATGACCCTTGCGACTGCGCCGCTTGATGATGATCTCGCGGTCTTTGTTACCACCGGCGCGCTTGTTCATGCGGCGTCCCTTTCTTCCTCGTACTGGGTCACCCAGGTTTCCAGCTGTTTGAACGCCGGTTTGACGTCCTGCTCGATCAGCTTGCGCCCGGCGTCCACGGCCAACAGGGTCGGCTTGCCGGCGACATGGGCGACCAGGGTGGTACGCACGCACTCGAGGGCCGAGAGTTCGGTTTTGATCCGTTGGGTCATGGCGTTGGAAAGCGGGTCCATCAGGCAGTAGCAACAGAAGATGCCAAGAAAGGTCCCCACCAGTGCGGCCGCCACGTGGGCACCGACTTCAGCCACCGAACCACCGATATTGCCCATGGTGATGACGATACCCATGATCGCCGCCAGGATGCCGAAACCGGGCATGGCTTCACCGACCTTGTGCAGCGAGCGCGCCGGTTGCAGCAGGGCGTGCTCCATGGCTTCCAGTTCCTGCTCGAGAAAACCTTCCAGCTCGTGGGCGCTGATCTTGCCCATGGCCATCAGGCGGAAGTTGTCGGCGATAAACGCCATCAGATTTTTTTCTTCGCGAATCAGCGGGTACTTGGCAAACAGCTCGCTTTGCTCGGGCTCTTCGATATGCGCATCGAGCACCTTCAGGCCACCGGCATCGACCATCTCCAGCAGCTCATAAAGCATCATCAGCAGCTGGCGCTGAAACTCCTCACCGCGGCGTTTGTACACGCACACGGCTTTAAGCTGCACACACATTTCATGCAGCACTTCCTTGGGGTTGGCCACCACCAGGGTACCGATGCCGGCGCCGAGGATGATCAGCATCTCGGCCGGTTGCCAGAGCATCGACAACACGCCATGGGCCATGGTGTAGCCGCCCAGTACGCAGCCGACGATGATCAGTGCTCCGATTAATTTCTGCATAACTGCACCTAAGCACCTTGGGGTTTATCGGTTAAAAATCGGCAGGCCTTGGCCAGTGCCTGTTTGCTCAACTGGCACACGCGGGCGTCAGTCAGGTCCAGCACCAGCGCGATCTCTTTGAGGCTGAGCTCGTGCTGGTAATACAGCGTCAGGATCAGCCGCTCGCGCTCGTTCAAGGCACCGAGGGCCTGCTCCAGCAGGCGCTCTTTCTGCAGGCGTTCTTCGAAGCCGGCGGTGGCCTGGTCATGGCCGTTCTGCAGCAGTTCGTCGAGGCTTTCGATGGCCTCGCTGGCGTCGGCGCAGAGAAAGTCCTGGTAGGCCTTGGCCGACAAACCGGTGTCAGCCAGAACCTCTTCTTCGCTCGGCACCCGGCCCAAGCGTCGAGCCAGGGCGCGGATGCTGTCGCGCACCTTGTGCACCTGCTGGCGCACCTGGCGTGGACGCCAGTCGAGGCGGCGCAGCTCATCGAGAATCGCGCCGCGAATGCGCAAGGCAGCAAAGCGGCCGAACTGCTCGTCCGGCTCACCGTAACGGCGCAGGCATTCGAGCAGGCCCATCAAACCGATCTGCTCCATGTCTTCACGGTCCATGGCCTGGCTGGCCTGCAACGACAGCTGGCTGACGATGCGTTTGACCAGCGGCAGGTACTGGCGCACCCAACGCTGTTCGGCACCTGGGGCGAACAGGGCGCGGGGCGTGGGCTGGGCGGCGTAGTCGATGGCATGCATGGCGGCTTACTGCACGAGCATCTTGCTGACCAGCACATGCTGGAACGGCGCGACGACTTTACGGCTGGCGAAATCCGCCAACAGCGCGGTTTCCAGTTGGGCTTGCAGCGCTGGGATTGTCAGGTTGCGCAGCTCATCGAACTTCATCGCCGACAGAAAGGCCACGGCGGAACTGCGCACCATGGGGTCAGCCTGTTCGAGCTTCTTCGGGTCGGCATCGGCGTCGGCCTGCAACACCAGGTCGAGGACAAAGTAATGCTCACGCTCGCCGCCACGCAGGCTGACGATAACCTTCTGCACCGGGAAGAAGGTGAACTCGCCCGGCTCGCCAGGCGGCTCCGTGCCAGCCAGGGCCTGGGCGGCGGTTTCTTCACCGGCCGTAGCGCCGGTTGCTGCCGGCGCGCTGCTCGCTATCGTCGTACCGCCATGCAGCAGCGGTTTGAGCAGCAGGTAGTTGGTCACTACGCCGCCCACGACGACGAACATATTGAGGACCAGCATGATGAGAATGACCCGTGGCACTGCCATAAAAAACTCGCTATCCAGTTGTTCTGAAAAAGGCCCCGCGCCCAAGGCGCACAGCCGCTGTGGGTGGGCTTAAACGGTGACCAGAATGTCGTCGCCGCGTTTGCCCTGGCGTTGCTCCTGCTCAGGCGCTGGCGTGGCGGCAAGAATTTGTTCCTCCACCGGCAAGCGCTGACGGGCCTGTTGCTGGCTTTGCTGGCCAGAGCTGTCGGACGACACCTGCACGTTTACCTGCAGGAAGTTCTGCCCCACCAGTTCCTGGCGCAGGCGTTCACTGGTGTTGTTGAGCAAGCGCGCCACGTCGCTGTTGGCCGCCGAGATCTGCACGGTGAGCCGCCCGGATTCGTGGCTGAGGAGAATCTCCATGCTGCCCAGCTCCGGCGGATCGAGGCGGATGGTGGCGCTCTGCACTTTCTGCTGCAGTTGCAGCTCGACGTTGTCGCGCAGCGCCACCAACATCTGCTCACCCCACTTGGCTTCCGGCGTCTGCAGCTTCAGATGGCGCTCCAGTTGCGGCGTCTGAGTGAGCTCCTGCGCCGCGGCATTGGGAGTGGTTGCCGGGCTGCTGGTCGCCAAGGCGCTCACCGCACTGGTACTGCTGGCATCGGTGCCGGTGACGTCGGTAGCGGGCGCTTGCTCCGCACCAGCGGCCAGGGTGGCGAGCAAGGCGGTCAGGGCATCGCTGTCACTGTCCTGCTTGGTGCCATGTACGGGCGTTGTGGTGATGCTGCTGGGGAGCAGCGCCAACTTGGTACCCAGGTCAGGCTGCGGAGCCTGAGTCGGCGCGGCCATTTCCTGGCTGCGGATGGCCTCGGTCTGTGGCTGCTGTGCGCCTTGCACCGCTTCACCATCACGCGCCTGCACAGTGGTCATACGTTGGCCGAGCATGCTCAGCAGCCACTGTTCGGCGCTCAATTCCTGTTGTTGCAGGCTCGGGTCCAGGGGCAACTGACTTAGGCCGTCGAGCAGCTCGGCGGACTCGGCCGGCACCGGCGTGACCTCGGCGGGCAAGGCTGCGCTGCTCGGCACGGCGGTCGCCAACAGCGCCTCGGCGTCGAGCACAAAACCTTCGCCGGTTGCTGGCGGGCGATTGCCGGCCTGGGCTTGCGGCGCAATGGCTTCATCACCCGGCAAGGTGCCTTGGGCAGCAGGCGTGTTGATCAGTTGCAGCACGAGTTAACTCCGGTTTTGCAGCAGTTCGACGCGCTCGTAAGCCGAGCGCCCTTCGGCGTATTCCAGGTGCGACAGCATCAGCTGGCGCACCCGCTCACATTCGGCGGCGCAGGCCTGGTAGGCCTGGCCATGCAGCTGTTTGAGCTGCTGTTGCAAGCGCTGGCGCTCCAGGCTTGGCGGCACCTCGCGGCGCAGTTCTTGGCGAATGGCGGCGTCCACTTCACCGAGGGCCAGCCAGTCACGAGCCAGCAGCACCTGCTGCAAGCGCTCATGCAGCAGGTGCAGACGTTCAACGCGAGGCACTGACACCCTCCCAACCCTCGCGCAGCACGCCGAGCAGACGCACCACTTCATCGAGATCGGCGAGCGACAGGCTCACGCTGACGTCGGAAACCTTGTAGATGCAGTAGTCGTAGAGGCGCGCCAGGCCATGCACCAGCTCGCCGCCCTGCTCGTAATCGAGGGCACCGTTGAGGCCATTGAGGATGTTCAGGCACTTCTCCAGCGAGCGACCTTTTTGCTGGTAGCGCTTGCCTTCGATATGCCCCCGGGCACGGGCCAGCTCGTCGAGCAGGCCGTCGAACAGCATCAGCACCAGCTCGTAGGGCGAAGCGGAAGCCGCTTTGGCTTCCAGGTCTACCGAGCGGTAGCTGTCGTATCCGTCGTTCAGGTTGTAGGTATTCATACGAACAGGCTGCTGGTTTGTTCCATGGAGGTCATGACTTGCATGAGGTTGGTGTACTGCTTGAGGTAGCGGCTGTACGAGCTGTCGTAACGCACCTGCAAGGTGTCGTAGTCATCGTTGATCTTGCTCAGCTTTTCATTGAGGCTGTCGACCCGCGAGGTGAGCAGGCCGTTGGAGCTGCTGGTGTAGACCTTGAGCGAGCTGTCCAGGCTGTCGAGCAGATTGCCCTTGCCGGTGAACAGGGTTTCGAAGCCGTCCGGGTCGGCGGCGATGGCCTTTTCGAAAGCCTTGGCGTCCAGGGTCAACTTGCCGCTGTTGTTGGAGCTGACGCCGAAGTTGATCAGCGAGGTGTCGCCAAAGCTGGTGCGCACCAGGTTGTTGACCACCGACTTGATCGCCAACACGCTGGCATCGCCGGCCAGGGCACCACGGGCGCTGGTGTCGCTGCCGCTGGCGGTGAGCGAGCCGATGCTGGTCATCAGGGTGTTGAAGGCATCGATAAACTTTTGCAGTTTGTCTTTGGTGGCCGAGACGTCCTGGCCGATATCCACGGTGAGCAGCTCGTCGTCGGGGCCGGTGACCTTGTTGAAGGTCAGGCTCACGCCGGTGATGGCGGCATCGAAAGTGTTGCTGCTGTTGGTCAGCTCCACCCCGCCCTCGCCGCCCAGATAGACGATGGCGTCCTTGGCGGTGGACAGCTGCTTGCGCGCATCGATCGAGGTTTGCACCGCGGTGTTGTCGCTGGAGACGCTGATGGCCTGATCGGCACCGGTTTTGTCGCTGGTCAGCACCAGGTTCACCTGGCCATTGCTGCGCACCAGGGTGGCTTTCAGGCCGGTGTTATCGCTGGCGTTGTTGATCGCCGTGGCCAGGCCATCGAGGGTGGTGATGCTGCTCATGTCCACGGAAAAGGTTTCGCCGCCCTGGCCAAAGGTCAGGCTGCCGCTGCCCAGGTCGGCATCGGTCAGCCCTTGCAAGGCCACCTGGTCCTTGCTGGCCAACTGCTTGACGAAGAATTCATAACTGCCGCTCACCGCGCTGGCACCGACGCTGGCCGTGGCCACGCCTTCGGTACTGAACTTGGCGCTGTTGATCAGCATGCTGTCGGCGCTGCTGCTGGTGCTCTTCAGCGCCTTGGCGGCGGAGGCAAAGGTACTCAGGGCGGTTTTCAGATCGCCGACCGCCTTCAACTCGGCGTTGTATTTGGTCTCGCTGCGTTTGGCGCGCGCCTGCCCGGCCTGGACGTCGTACTGAGCCAGTTGCGTTGCCATCTGTTGCACGTAGTCGGAATCAATTGCCATGTTTAGTACCCCTCTGAATTCCATTGAGCAAGTTCAATGCCAACCCTATAAATCATTGATTTACATAGAATTAGCCAGAATTAATGGAGAAGAAAAACTTCCGCCTGGGCGACGTTGACGACTACGGGGAAAGCCCGTTTCCGCCTAGGGATCGCACACAGACCCACGGGGTAAAACAGGCGACTGTTGAGAGGGATTTATTAAGCTGGGTTTGCGGCGCAGAACGGTGTTTTCAGGTCCGGCCAATCGCGGCTGAAGCCGCTCCCACAAGGGATCGGATTTCCGCTGTGGGAGCGGCTTCAGCCGCGATGTTTTGGGTATGTAGGGCGAATATCGCCATCGGCGATATCTGCCGATTCGCCAACCCCGACGTCAATACGTTTGCTGGCCGTAAAGCCCGCTTTCGCCTTGCTGACTGAGCAGCTGGGTAAGGATGTCGTTGTGCATGGCCAGCAGCTGGCCGTTGCGCTGGTTGAGGCGCTGGCACTGGCTGGTGAGTTGCCCCAGCTCGCTCCAGTACTGTTGCAGCTGGGTGCGGCGGGTGCCGGGGTAGAGTTCGAACAGGCGGTACATGCCGGCGGCATCGGCCTGTAAACGCAAAGCGCCAAGGGCTTTGCTGCGGCGTTCGGCGCGCAGGCGGGTGTCTTCAACCAGGGCGCTGACCTGCTGGTTGATCACATCAATGCGCGGCATATCGCGGCTCAGCAGAAACTCGTAGAGCTCCTGCATCAGGCCGCGCAGGCGCAGGTAGTCGGCGCAGTCCTGCTGAATATCGCCCTCGATCAGGCTCAGCAGTTGTTCGCGTTTATCGCTCACGTATCACTGCCGCTGTGATAGGCCAGCATGCTGCGCGACAGGGCACCCAGATCCAGGTTGATTTCGCCACGTTGCAGGGCGGCCTTGATCTGCTGGACCTTGTCCATATCGATTTCCGGCAAGCTGCCGAGGGCGTCCTGCAGCTGCTCCAGGGGCAGGCTGTCGCTGCCGGCCTGGGTGCTGACGGTTTTCTTTTGCGCCGCCTTGCCGGAAGCCACAACGGGGGCTTCGCTCTGGGTGGCGACGACGGGCTTGAACTGCCGAGTAATTTCCATGATTGCGTCCAACAAAGGTGGTTACAGAGCAACAGGCGACCGTTTGCAGGCACCACTTAAATCGATCTGTAGGTTTTTTTATAAAACTTGAATTACGAAACTTGCGCCCGCCACCACGCCTGCGCCGCCAGCCCATCCTGGATTTTCTGCTCCTGGCGCGCCAGCAGGTCTTGCCACTGGCTCATCTTGCTGTCGATCAGCTGGATGATGACCTTTTCATTGCGCATGGCGCGCAGCAGGTCGGCCTGAATACGCCCGAGAAACTCTTCCGCCACGCCCAGCTCGCGGCGCTGCAGTTCGAGCATCTTGAACAGTGTGGCTTTGTACTGCTGCTGGTTGCTGCATTGCAACGAGGTGGTCACCGGCACACTGAAACCGCACAGGCGGCTGAGCCCGGTGATGTTGTTGCGGTAGCGCTGGCACAGGTTGCGCTGGTAGTTCACCCGGCCCATCACTTCCTGCACCTTGCTGCCACGCAAACTGGCCAGGCGCGCGAGTACATCGATCTGTTGCTTCATAGCGGTTCAGGCCCCATGGCTACTTGAGGATGCTCTGCAAGGTGGCGATGCTCACGCCCAGCTCGCTGCCCTCGCCCACTTCCTGGCGCAGAAAGCGCTCCAGGGCGGGGGCCAGTTGCACCGAGCGATCGGTTTTGCTGTCCATGCCCGGGGTGTAACCACCCAGAGGAATCAGCTCTTTGATCTTTTCAAAGGTGCTGTAGAACTCTTTGAAATTACGCGCCGCACGTTGCTGCGGCAGCGCGCTGACCTGGGTCATGCAGCGACTCACCGAGGCGCTGATATCGATGGCCGGGTAATGGCCGACATCGGCCAGACGTCGCGACAACACAATATGGCCATCGAGAATGGCGCGGGCGCAGTCGACAATCGGGTCCTGCTGGTCATCGCCCTCGGCCAATACGGTGTACAGCGCGCTCAGACTGCCACGGGCATCGGCACCATTGCCGGCGCTTTCCACCAGTTCCGGGAGCATGCCGAATACCGACGGCGGATAACCTTTGGTGGCTGGCGGCTCGCCCAGGGCCAGGGCGATTTCGCGCTGGGCCATGGCGTAACGGGTAAGGGAATCCACCAGCAGCAAGACATCGTTGCCCTGGTCGCGAAAGTAGGCGGCGATGCTATGGCACAGCTCGGCGGCCTTGAGGCGCATCAGCGGTGATTCATTGGCCGGGGCCACCACCACCACGGCCTTGCGCAGGCCCTCCTCGCCCAAAGCGTGAAGGATAAATTCCTGCACCTCGCGGCCACGCTCGCCGATCAAACCCACCACCACCACATCGGCCTTGGTCTGCCGGGTGATCATGCCGAGCAGCACGCTTTTGCCCACGCCGCTGCCGGCGAACAGGCCGACACGCTGACCTTTGCCAACGGTGAGCAAGGCATTGATGGCCCGCACGCCGACATCCAGGGCTTCGGTGACCGGGCGACGCTTGAGCGGATTGACCCGTGGCAATTCGGTGGGCAGCGGATCGCGCCCAGTGAGTTTGCCCAGTTCATCCAGCGGTTCACCGAGGCCATTGACAACCCGCCCCAGCCAGGACTCATCGATCCGCAGGGCGGTTTCTTCTTCGGCGGGAAATACCCGCGAGCCGGCAGTCAGGCCCATGGGTTTCTTGAATGGCATCAGGTAGGTGATATCGCGGTTGAAGCCCACCACCTGGGCTTCCAGCAGGCTGCCGTCGGCTTGTTCGACCATGCAGCGCTGGCCGGTCATGCGCCGGCAGCCGAGGCTTTCCAGGAGCATGCCCGACACCCGCACCAGACGGCCGCTGACTTTGGCCAGCTGCACCGAGTCCAGCGAGCGCAGGGCTGCGTCGAGTTTGAAGGCTTCGCCCAGGGCCATGTTCAGCCCTCGCTCTGCACATGTTCAGCGAGGGTTTCCATGCAGCTGTCCAGGCGCTGCTGGCAGCCGATATCGGCTTCGGCCTGGGCGGTGATCACCCGGCACTCGCCCAGCCCCAGGCGCTCATCGGGAATCAGGCGCCAGGCACTGATGCGCTCGGGGGCCAGTTCCTTGATTCGCGCACATTCTTCCGGGTTAAGCAGAATCTGTACCTCGCCCTGCTCGCCCGGCATCGCCGCCAGGGCTTCTTCGGCCAGGCTTAGGAGTTGGGTCGGGTGCAGGGTCAACTCGCAGCGGATCACCTGCTTGGCGACCTTTTCCACCAGCTCAAGCAACTGCTGTTGGCGCGAGCGCTCGAAGTCCTGGGCAAAGCGGCGGAACTCGGCAGCCACGACATCCAGGGGTCGCGCAGCAGCATCGAAAGCCTGACGGCCGTCATTGCGGCCCTCTTCACGACCATTGCGCAAACCGTCCTGTCGCCCCAGCTCAAAGCCTTCACGCTGCCCGGCGTCCTGACCTTGTTGCAGACCCTCCAGATAGCCCTTTTCCAGGCCCTGCTGAAAACCATCGGCCACCGCCCGCTGCACTTGCGCCGGGTCGCCACTCCAGTTGCCGGCCGGCAGCACGTTGCAGCGCGGCGGAAAGCGGAACGGCCGCCAGCTGCGGGCGTCGGCCTTGAGCACTTTGACGTTCATCAGTGGCGGCCTCATTCGACGGTGGCCTCACGGAACAGCTGCACTTGCAGCTCGCCTTCGGCAGACATTTCCCGCACCACGGCCATGATGTCTTTGCGCACCTGCTCGACACGGCTTAGCGGCACCGGGCCCTGACGGCGGCTGATGGATTCCATCTGCTGGGCCTGGCGCTTGGGCAAGGCACCCTGAATGGCTTTGACCAGCGCTGGCTCGGCGCCTTTGAGGGCGACCACCCACTCTTCCAGAGGGATGGTTTCCAGCAGCACCTGAAGCACGTCCTGGTTCTGCCGCGAGAGGATGAAAAAGTCGTACATCTCGTCTTCGATGCGCGTCACCAGGCCTTCGTTATGCGCACGCAGCAGTTCGAACATCTGGTTCCGGTCGCCCTTGAAGCGGTTCATGATGTCCGCCGCCTGCTTCACTCCCCGCACTTGCGAGCCCTGGGTGGACAACACGCTGAGGCTGCGGTCGATCAACTGTTCCAGCTCGGCGATCACATCGCTATTCACTTCGCTCAGGTTGGCGATGCGGTACAGCAGCTCATCCTGACGGTCGACCGGCATGCACTCGAGCACATCGGTGGCCATGCCCGGCGGCAGAAAGGCGAGAAACACCGCCTGCATCTGCGCATGTTCCTTGGCGATCAGGGCGGCGAACTGGCGCGGGTCGATCCACTCCATCTTGGCCATCTTGGCGCGAATCTCTTCGCCGTAGATGCTGTCCAGCAGGTTGCGGGTAATGTCGCTACCCAATGCCTTGCCGAGCATGCCCGAGAGGTAGTTGCGCGAGGCACCCTTGATGCTGCTCTGCTCTTTGTAGTCTTCGAAAAAGCGCCCGATCACATCGGAAACCATCGGCTGCTTGATGTTCGACAAGCGCGCCATGGCCTGGCTGATGCCGATGATTTCCTCACGGGTCAGGTGCTTGAGCACCCCGGCGGAAATATCGTCGCCCATGCTCAGCATCAGAATCGCCGCCTGCTCCATGGAATTGATCGCACGGGTGGCAGCACGCGGTTTAGGCGGGTTTGAGATCTCGGTCATTTCGGCCTATCCAGTGTTTGATCACTTCCGAGACGCGCTCGGGGTCGTTTTGCGCCAGCATCTGCAAATGTTCCACCTGCATTTCCAGGCCGGAGCCCGGTGCCGGCAGGCGAATTTCCGAGAGCGGATTGAGCTCGCCGAGAATGTTCATGCCAGGTATCTCTTCGCCACGCTGGGTGGGGCTGAGGTGCAAGCGGCGCTCGGCCTCCTTGGCCGCCGCCAGATCAGCGTCGATGGCTTGCGGCAAGGCCGGCAGCTGGCTGCGCTGGGTCAGGTTGCGCACCACGGGGCGCACCACCATCAGCAACAGCAGCAGGCTGATCAGGCCGAACACACCCAACTTGATCAGCGCCAGTACCGAGTCCTTCTCCCACCACGGCAGGTCTTCAGTCGGGGTCAGCTCGCCCTGAGTGAAGGGGAACACGCTGAGGGTGACGCTATCGCCGCGTTTTTCGTTGAAGCCGACGGCGCTTTTGATCATTGCTTCCAGATCGCCACGGGCCTTGTCGGTCCAGCCGCCTTCAGGGGCGTTGGCAGCATTCAGCACCACCGCCACGCTCTGCTGACGCAGGGCGAAGGCCGGGTACTTGATATGGGTGACGCTCTGGTCGAAGTCGTTGTTGCGGGTGCTTTCGTTGCGCGTCGAGGTGGCCGCCTTGTTTTCGGTTTTCAGCGCTTCGGCGGTGTTTGCCGCCTTGGGGTCGGTAGCGGCCGGCGGATTGGCTGGCGGCGTCGGAGCCGGACGGTTGCTCAGGGAACCGGGCACGCCGAGGGCCAGCTGGTCGAGGGTGGTTTCCTCGCGCAACACTTCACTGCGCAGACGCGGTGCCTCGCCATAGGCCTGGAAGGTTTCTTCCTTCTGGCTGAAGTCGATATCGGCCGCCACGCTGATGCGGTAGTTGTCGTTACCGAGAATCGGTGCCAGCACCTGCTCGATGTTGGCCACGGCTTTCTGCTGGTAGTCGTCGACCACTTCCCAGTTCTGCGACGGCCCGCTCCAGGCGCCGATACCGCGGGACAGCAAAGCACCGTGCTGGTCGACCACGCTGACATCTTCGGGTTTGAGCTGCGGCACGCTGGCCGCCACCAGGTTGACGATGGCCGCCACCTGCTCCGGCTTGAGTTTGTAGCCAGGGTCCAGCTGCAGCATCACCGAGGCCTTGGCCGGCGCGCGGTGGCTGACCACAAAGGAGCTGCTTTCTTCCAGGGCCAGGTGCACACGGGCCTGTTCGATACCTTTGAGGGCCATGACGGTTTTCGCCAGTTCGCCTTCCAGGCTGCGTTTCAGGCGCACGTCCTGAACGAACTGGCTGGTGCCCAATGGCTCCTCTTTATCGAACAGTTCGTAACCGGCGGGTACCGCCACCTTCACGCCCTTGGCGGCGAGCAGCATGCGCGCCCGCGCCAGGTCCTGCTCACGCACCAGAATCTGCCCGCTCTGCGGGTGCAGGTGATAAGGCAAGGCCTCGGCATCCAGCACCTGCATGGCTTCGGCGGCGGGAAAGCCTTCGCCGGTGCCGTACAGCGGGCGGAAGGAATCGTTGTCACGCCACAGCGAGTAGACCACGGCCACAGCAATCACCGCCGCCAGTGCGGCCATGCCCAGTAGCGAGAGGCGTGGATCGAGTTTGAAATTGGCTGGTAGCCGGCTTTTGATTTGCGCTAGCACGTTGGCTTATCCCACCCCGTTAAAGGGGCATTCTCATGATGTCGTCGAAAGCACCGCTGAGCTTGTTGCGCACCTGCAGCAAGGCGGTGAAGGACAGGCTGGCTTTCTGGCTGTCGATCATGGCACCCACCAGGTTTTCGCTTTCGCCGCTGTCCACGGCGGCCATCGATTCACTGGCTTTCACCTGGTCGGCATCCACGGCGCGCAGCGCCTGCTCGAACGAGGCACCGATAGCGGGTTGCTGGAGGGTTCCAGGCAACTGCATGGCCGGCTTGATTGCCTCACCTCCGGCAATCTGACTGAGCTGATTGAGCTGGCTGAGCAAGCCCTGTTGAACCGTATTGATGGCACTCATGCTGTTTCTCCCTGAACTGTTAAACAGGCACCTGCACGCCCTGCTCACGCATGGCATTGAGGCGATAGCGCAACGCGCGGGTGGTCATGCCGAGGCATTCGGCGGCACGGGTTTTATGCCCGCCGCAACGGCGGATGGTGTCGATCACATGCTGGTACTCGGCCCACTTGCCACTGGCACGCAGCGCCGCCTTGCCACCTTCGCCGGGAGGCAGAATGGCCAACAGCGGCTCGGCAATCGGCAGGGTGTCGATGCTCAAACCCAGGTCGCGCGGCTGAATAAACAGACCATTGCGCAGCACCAGGGCGCGTTGCAGGGTGTTTTCCAGTTCCCGCGCATTGCCCGGCCAGTCATGGCTGAGCAGCGCCTGACAGGCCTCGGCGGTGAGCAGGTTGTCGCTGCTTTCCTGGGGCGCGTACTTGCGGATAAAACGCCGCGCCAGGGGCAGCACATCCTCTTTGCGCTCGCGCAGCGGGCTGATATGCAGCGGCAGAACATCGAGGCGGAACATCAGGTCGGCACGGAAGCGCCCGGCGGCCACTTCGGCCTGCAGGTCGCGGTTGGTGGCGGCGACGATGCGCACATTCAGTTCAATTTCCTTGCGCCCGCCCAAGCGCTCCACCCGCTGCTCTTGCAGCACGCGCAGCAACTTGGCTTGCAGGCCGAGGGGCAATTCGCCGATTTCATCCAGCAGCAGAGTGCCGCCGTTGGCCAGTTCGAATTTGCCCGGTTGTGCCGTGACGGCACCGGTAAAAGCGCCGCGCTCGTGACCAAAAAGAATGGACTCGAGCATCTGCTCCGGAATGGCGGCGCAGTTGACGGCAATAAACGGGGCGTCGCCGGTGGCGGTCGAGAAGCGATGGATATAACGCGCCATCAACTCCTTGCCGGTGCCGGTCTCGCCGGTAATCAGAATGGGCGCGCGGGTCAGCGCCACGCGCTGGGCCATGGCCAGCAAACGACGGCCAGCCTGGGAGCAGGAAACAAAGCCTTCTTCGGCATTACTGGCGTGCTCCTGGCGGCGCAACAAGGCAGCCACCTGGGTTTCGCTGAACGGTGCCAACAGGTAATCGACGCAGCCCAGCTCTAATAGAGCAGCGGCCTTTTCCTGGTCGGCGTATTCCACGATCGGCACCAGGCTGATCTGCCCGGCCTGGCGCAGCAAGGCGCTGGCTTGGGCATACAGGTCGGCGGCGGCCTGGCTGCTGACAAATACGAACACCAGACGCGCACTGGCCAGCAGCGACGCATCCAGTTCCATAAAGCTGCTGCAGCGCCGAATACGGCAACCCTGGTGGGCCAACTGTTGACGCAACAGGGCATAACTGGCTTCGTCGCCATGACCTATTACCACCACTTGGCCGGCGGCCGAGGGCGCTTCGAAGTGCACTTGTGCAGTGTAATTCTTCGCGGGGCTAAGACTGTTCAAGGTCATTTACCTGTGGTCGTCGCTCATGCACTTGTTGCTGTTTATACCCAGCCGGCAAGTGTGAACGGGTAGCACGAAATATTTTTCTCATGACCCCTTAATACAACTGCAATCAGGGTCGCCTTTTACACCAGCAACAAAACTTTTCTATTTGTTCGTTTGAACTTTCGCGGCACTCGCAGGCTCGTATAAACGCCGCACGAAAGTCGCAGATCAGCTCGTAGGAAAAATCCTACACAGCCGTGACCTGAATCACGAAATTACTTGTGCTTAATTAAAATCAAGCCGGCGCAATGCCTGTCAAAAACAGCATTTGATTTCTATTGATTTAAATTTTCGCCCTCGCCACGCCAGACTCCGCCCCATGCCAAAGCCGTCCCCACGGGGTCAGCACGGCTATGTCGCGTTTTCGCCGCCGAACTCATCGGCAGCGACGCATCAGTCCCCCTGAAATCTTTGCAGCGGGTTCTGCGGGTTATCCAGGAATACGGCATCAATATGACTGGTCATTCTAAAGTTCATCACCGCGTGCCAGCGGACAGTGTCACGCGGCTAAAACCGCAGAAGCTTGGGCGGCATTACCACAAGATCCCCCAGCACATTAAAGAAGTGGCCAGTAAATACCCTCGTATTATTGGCGACTACTTTCTGCGCAACTATCGAATCAACCTCGAGTTATCCAAGGTCGAGGTATTGGAAGAGCGCGCCACTGATCCGGACTGCATTTATAAGTCGATCTACGGCAAAGTTGGTTTTGCCATTGATCGGCCGCTGCTGACCGAAGCGCTGGAGTGTTATTACGGCGGTACCGGGCTGCCCAGCGAAGAGGCACCGCCGATCAGCACCTCCGAGCAACGCATGCGCAATCGCCTGGGTGTCGATATCACCCAGATCTTCGCCCGCGCCCTGCTGTCCGGTTCGACCTTCGGCAATCTCACCCCCCATGAAAACGACTTCGACCCCGCCGTGTGGGAGTACGTCGCCGAGTTCAAATACATCAGCCACCTGTCCGGCAGCCAGTCGTCGATCTTCCTTTATCTGGATAACCAGTTGGTCGACGAGCTGACCGCGCGCCTCAGCGGCCCGGCCAGCACCAGCCTGACCGGCAACCCGGCCAAGCATATTCAGCACCTGCCGGTGCGTCTGGAATGTGTGGTGGCGGCGGTGCAGATGCCGCTGTCCCAGGTGCTCGCCCTGCAGGTCAACGACATCCTTATGGTGCGCCTGCTGGAGCACACCGAGGTGCGCATCAACCAGCACAAACTCTTCCGCGGCACCCTCTTCGAAGAAGACGGCTCCCTCTTTGTTACCTCGCTTGAGAGTGTGAAAAACCCATGAACGGCCAACTTTCCGATAACGAATTCGAGTCTTTGATCAACGACGACGATCTGACCGTAACCAGCTCCGCCGTCGACACCAACAGCCAGGAGCACAGCGCGCAACTGCCGCAGCAGGACCTGAGCTTCTTCGGCCGCATCCCGGTGAATGTCACCCTGGAAGTGGCGTCCACCGAGATCTCCCTGAAGGAGCTGATGGATGTCGATGCCAGCAGCGTGATCGTGCTCGACAAGCTGGCCGGTGAACCGCTGGATGTGAAGGTCAATGGCGCGCTGTTTGCCAAGGCCGAGGTGGTGGTGATGAATGGCAACTATGGCCTGCGCATCGTCGAGCTGTGCGGCAACGGCATCAGCGACATCAAGCCATGACAGCCGGTCGCACGCTCGCCCTGCTCGGTCTGCTGCTGACCGGCCTGTGCCCATTGGCGGCACAGGCGGCCGGGGGCGAGATTTCGCTGCTGAGCCTGAATGACACGGCCAACGGCCAGGAAGTCAGCGTCAAGCTGCAGATTCTGATCGTCATGACCTTGCTCGGCTTTCTCCCGGCCATGCTGATGATGATGACCTGCTTCACCCGCTTCATCATCGTACTGGCGCTTTTGCGCCAGGCCATCGGCCTGCAGCAGAGCCCACCGAACAATGTACTGATCGGCATCGCCCTGTGCCTGACCATGCTGGTGATGCGCCCGGTGTGGCAGGAGATATACAGCACCGCCTATGTGCCGTTCGAGGCGGATCAGATCACCCTCACCCAGGGCCTGGAAGCCGGCAAAACCACCCTGTCGAAATTCATGTTGGCGCAAACCAGCAAGAGCGCGCTGGACACCATGGTCGCCCTCGCCGGGGAAACCCTGCCAGATGATCTCAGCACCCTGGACTTCAGCCTGTTGCTGCCCTCCTTCGTGCTCAGTGAGCTGAAAACCGCCTTTCAGCTGGGCTTTATGATCTTTATCCCGTTCCTGGTCATCGATCTGGTGGTGGCCAGTGTGTTGATGGCCATGGGCATGATGATGCTGTCGCCGATGATGATCTCGCTGCCGTTCAAGCTGATGATCTTTGTTCTGGTCGATGGCTGGGCATTAACCATGGGCACGCTGTCGTCCAGCGTCCAGCCGTTTTAGGGGCCGAGCATGATCACGCCTGAAAGCGCCGTGGAAATCGTCGCCAACGCCGTACATATAGTCGCGCTGATCGTTTGCGTGCTGGTGGTGCCGAGCCTGATTGGCGGGTTGATCGTCAGCGTGTTCCAGGCCGCCACCCAGATCAACGAGCAGATGCTCAGCTTTCTGCCGCGCCTGTTGATCACCCTGGGCATGCTGGTGTTTGCCGGTCACTGGATTGTGCGCACCCTTTGCGACCTGTTTATTCAGACCTTCAAAAACGCTGGCGGGATGGTCGGCTGACTGCCATGCCTGCCAGCGAATCGATCTTTCAGGCCGGCCAGTACCTGCAGCAGATGCAGGTGTACTGGTGGCCGTTCTGCCGGATTCTGGCGCTGTTCAGCATGGCACCGATCTTCAGCCATAAAGCCTTGCCCAAGCAGGTGCGCATTCTGCTGGCGCTGGCCGTAACCCTGGCGCTGGCCACCGCGCTGCCAACCATGGAGAGCATCGACCCGCTGTCGGCCAAAGGCCTGCTTACCGCCCTGGAACAGATCGCCATCGGCATTCTGCTCGGCGTATCGCTGCAGTTGGTGTTCACCGTATTCACCCTGGTCGGTGACGTGGTTTCCACCCAGTTGGGCCTGAGCATGGCGGTGTTCAACGACCCCATCAATGGTGTGTCGTCGTCCTCGATCATGTTCCAGCTGTACTTTGTGCTGCTGGTCTTTCTGTTTTTCGCTATCGACGGCCATCTGCTGGCAGTCAGCGTGCTGTACCAGAGTTTTATCTACTGGCCAGTGGGCAGTGGCCTGCATTACGACGGTTTCGAAACGGTGATCTACGCGCTGTCCTGGGTGCTCGCGGCGGCGGTGCTGATCACCCTGCCGCTGGTGTTCTGCATGGTGCTGGTGCAGTTCTGCTTCGGCCTGCTGAACCGCGTGTCGCCGACCCTCAACCTGTTCTCCCTGGGCTTTCCGATGTCGATTCTGGTGGGCCTGCTGTGCATCTATCTGACCCTGCCCAACCTGCCCGACAGTTACCTGCACCTGTCCCGCGACCTGCTCAACAATATCGGCCAGCTGCTGCGCGGAGGTGCCCGTGTCTGAGCAGAACAGCGCCCAGGAAAAGACCGAAGACGCGTCCCAGCAGAAGCTTAAAAAGAGCAAGCAGGACGGTCAGAGCGCCCGCTCCAAAGACCTCTCCACCACCATCTCGCTGCTGGTGACCCTGGTGGTGCTGAAGTTCAGCGCTATGTATTTCTATGAAGGCATCCGCCAGAGCTTTTCCCTCGCCTACCTGGACCTGCGCCACAGCGAAATGGGCCTGGATGACCTGGACCTGATCCTCACCCACAACCTGTTGCTGTTTATAAAAATCCTTCTGCCGCTGCTGCTTACCCCGGTGTTGGTGGTGCTGTTCAGCCTGGTGCCGGGTGGCTGGGTATTCTCGGCAAAAAACTTCAGCCCCAAGCTCAGCAAGCTCAATCCGATCTCCGGGCTGGGCCGTATGTTCGGCATGCAGAACTGGGTGGAGCTGCTCAAGTCGCTGGCCAAGATCGCCGTGCTGGTGACGGTGGCGTACCTGCAGATCATTCATGCCGTGCCCAAGCTGATCGCCCTGCAACGCAGCGATCTGCCAACGGCCATCGGCAGCGCCTTCAGCATGACCTACGACCTGATTTTGGTGCTGATGGCGGTGTTCATTTTGTTCGCAGTGATCGACATCCCCCTGCAGTTTTTCTTCTTCCGGAAAAAGCTGCGCATGACCAAGCAGGAGCGCAAGGAAGAGCACAAAACCCAGGAGGGTCGCCCCGAGGTCAAGGCGCGGATCAAACAGGTACAGCGGCAACTGGCGCAGCGCCAGATCAACCGCGTGATCAAGAAGGCCGACGTGGTGATCGTCAACCCGGTGCACTTTGCCGTGGTGCTCAAGTACGACCCGAAAAAGGCCCAGGCACCCTTTGTGCTGGCCAAGGGGCTGGACGAAACCGCGCTGTATATCCGCAAGATGGCCAAGGCCCACCAGCTGGACGTGATCGAAGCGCCGCCGCTGGCGCGGGCGATTTACTTCACCACCCAGGTCAACCAACAGATCCCGGCCCAGTTGTATAAGGCCGTGGCCCACGTACTGACCTACATCCTGCAGCTCAAGGCGCACCGCCAGGGCCGCCGCAGCGCGCCGGTACTGGCGCGCAACCTTGAAATCCCCGATGAATTGCTGAGCCGAGTCTGACCATGAACCTACTGCAGCAACTGTCCCTCACCCTGCGCAGCGGCCGTATCGCCATTCCCATGCTGGTGCTGGCCGTGTTGGCGATGATCATTCTGCCGCTGCCACCGCTGCTGCTGGATGTGTTGTTCACCTTCAACATCGGCCTGGCGATTCTGGTGCTGCTGATCAGCGTATCGTCACGTCGGCCGCTGGATTTCTCCCTGCTGCCGACGGTGATTCTGGTCACCACCTTGCTGCGCCTGTGCCTGAACGTGGCCTCCACGCGGGTTGTATTGCTCAGCGGGCACACCGGCACCGACGCCGCCGGTAAGGTGATCGAGGCGTTCGGTGAAGTGGTGATCGGCGGCAACTTTATCGTCGGCATGATCGTTTTCGTGATCCTGATGATCATCAACTTTATGGTGATCACCAAGGGTGGCGAGCGCATCTCGGAAGTGACCGCGCGCTTCACCCTCGACGCCCTGCCCGGCAAACAGATGGCCATCGATGCCGACCTTAACGCCGGCCTGATCACCCAGGACGAAGCCAAACAGCGGCGCGCCGATGTGTCCAAGGAAGCCGACTTCTACGGTGCCATGGACGGAGCCTCGAAGTTCGTCCGTGGCGATGCAGTGGCGGGCATTCTGATTCTGCTGATCAACCTGTTCGGCGGTGTCGCCATTGGCGTGCTGATGTACGACCTGCCGGCCGGCGAAGCCTTCCGCCAATACGCCTTGCTGACCATCGGTGACGGCCTGGCCGGGCAGATTCCGGCGCTGCTGTTGTCCACCGCCGCGGCGATTATCGTCACCCGGGTGAACGAGTCGGCGGAAATCACCAGCCTGGTGCACAAGCAGATGCTCGCCTCGCCACCGCTGCTGTACACAGTGGCCGGCATTGTGCTGATCCTCGGCCTGGTGCCGGGCATGCCGCATCTCGCCTTTATCGGCTTCGCCGCACTGATCGGTTTTATCGCCTGGCGGGTCGCCCGTGACGAGCCGCCCATGGAAGCGGCGACCCTGGAACAGACCGAAGCCATCAACAAGGCCATGGACCAGGAGCGCACACAGAACCTGGCCTGGGAAGATATTCCGCTGGTGGAACGGCTGTCGATTTCTCTGGGCTACAAGCTGGTCGGACTGGTCAACGAAGCCTCCGGCTCGCCCCTGCCGCAACGCGTGCGCGGGGTGCGGCAGACCTTGTCGGAGAGCCTCGGTTTCCTCCTGCCGGAAGTGCAGATCCGCGACAGCCTGCGGCTCAAGGCGGCGCAGTACAACATCCATATCAATGGCGAACGCATCGACGGTGCCGAGCTGCACGCGGATCGCTTGATGGCCATTCCCGGCCCGGAACTCTACGGCGAAATCGACGGTATTCTCGGCACCGATCCGGCCTACCGCATGCAGGTGGTGTGGATTCTGCCCAACGACAAACCGCGCGCGTTGAACCTCGGTTACCAGGTGATCGACTGCGCCAGCGTGATCGCCACGCACCTGAACAAAGTGGTGCGCGAACACCTACCGGATATTTTCAAACACGATGACGTCGAGCATCTGATGCAGCGCCTGGCAGTGCAGGCACCAAAACTGGCTGAACACTTGAAAGGCGCACTGAGCTTTACCCAGCAACACAAGGTGTACCGCCAACTGCTGCTGGAAGAAGTGCCGCTGAAAGATATCGTCACCATCGCCACCACCTTGCTCGAAGGCAGCGAAACCACCAAAGACCCGATCTTACTGGCCTCCGACGTGCGCTATGCACTGCGCCGCAGCATTGTCGGCGGCATTGCCGGTGAGCGGCGTGAACTGTCGGTGTTTGTGCTGGAAAACGCGCTGGAGAACACCTTGCTCAGTGCGTTGAGCATTGCTCAGCAGGCCGGGCCGGTGAGCCTGGACAATATTCCGGTGGAGCCGAACTTGCTCAATCAGCTGCAGAACGCCATGCCAGTGGTGAAGGAAAAACTGCGCAAGGATGGCCACCCACCGATTCTGACCGTGATGCCGCAATTGCGACCGTTGCTGGCGCGTTATGCACGGGTGTTCAGCCCGGGGCTGCATGTGCTTTCGCAGAATGAGATTCCGGAGAAGGTGGCGGTGAATATTCTCGGAAGCCTCGGTTAAACGAGGCGTAGGGCGAATATCCGCAACGCGGATATCCGCCGTTCGGTATCGGTGTATCGGCGGCTATCGCCCATGGCGATATTCGCCCTACGCCTTACACCTTCTGGCTTCTCGATAGCACCAACGTCGCCTTCAACGAATCCACCAGATCGGTATAGGCCTGCGTGGGCGCTTCCAGCGCAAAGCCTTGCTCAAAGCGCCCCGAGCGTCCGGTCTTGCGTGACCATTGGCAGACCACCGCCACATCCACCCGGCGAAAGCGCGATGCGCTGATCGGCACTTCAATGCTGATCGCATAAACCTGGCCCACCAGAATCGGCAGCTCCGACATCAGCCGAAAGCCACCGGCAGAAATATCGGCGATCAGGCCCAGCGAATCTTCGGTGTCGCGAAGCAGCACCTGCATACGGTTGGCAGGGCGAAAGGTGACGCGAGTGTGTTGGCGCATGCTTGGTTCTTATATTTCCCAGCGGCCCGCCTTCCTGGCAGCACCGAACGGCAGTCTTCGACCACACCCCGCAGCCTGCGGGGTACAACCCAGGCGGCCTGCGCGAAACAACAGGCCACAGGGTAGAAGACGACCCTCTCCGTGGGGAAATTAAGGGATGCGCTGAATTATTTTTCGATTTTGTAGCGGAGCTGCCAGATGAACAGTGCCAAAGCCGACAGGCCACCCAAAGATGGCCCGTCGGCCCGAGCCTTTACTTGACGAAATACTGCTTGGCCCGCTCTGCCTCTGCGCTGCTGGGCTTGTAGCTCATCCACTGGTCGCTCTCGTTTTTCTTGTAGCGCACCACACCCTGGGCCACGTCGAATTCATAGATGGGGTAGACCTCGCGCAGGTTGAAGAACAGCGCCGGGGCGAAGAGCAGGATGTCGGCTGTCAGGTAGCCACCGTTGAATTTCAACGGCACCAGGCCATACATGGGTTCCATGCCGGGCTTGCTGGCTTTGAACTGGTACTGGCCGAAACTGGTGGTGTCGTAGGTGCGGTGGACGGGCGAGTCGAGGGTGACGTCGGCGTCTTTGTTGATGGCCAGGGCCAGTTCCGGGTCGGTGGCGCGCAGCGAAGTGGTGGCGGTGCAGGCGCTCAACACCGAGACGGTAAGCGCGGTGAGCAGCAAACGTTGGAGCATGGTTAAGTCCCTTTTATTGTTAGAAGGCTACGGGGTAGCCCTCCAGAGGTGTGGTTAACCCCCGGCAAAGTGCCATCCGTAGCGCGGCCAACTATATAGGAACGTCCGTGCAATAAGCAGCGGACATTCACGCCGGGAACTACCCATCGGCACTATCAACAATCTCAATAAGCCGACGCCCGTATCGGCGGCTAAGCTGCGATCCGTCTGCTATCACCCGCCTTTGCACGGAGCACCGCCATGACCACCAATGCCCCCGCCCTCGATGATCAAACCCTGGCCTTTGCCGAACGTGTATTCGATGCCGCCCGTAACGGTGCCACGGCCGAGTTGCAGGCGCTGCTGGGCCAGGGCCTGCCGGCCAATCTGCGCAACCACAAGGGCGACAGCCTGCTGATGCTGGCCAGCTACCACGGCCATCTCGACACCGTAGCCATGTTGCTGGACCAGGGTGCCGATGCCGACCTACGCAATAACAACGGCCAAACACCGCTGGCCGGTGCCGTGTTCAAGGGCAACCTGCCAATGCTGGAACTGTTGCTGAGCAAGGGCGCGGATGTGGAAGGCGCTACGCCGGATGGCAAAACCGCGTTGATGATGGCGGCGATGTTCAATCAGGGCACGGCCATTGATCTGCTGCTGGCCTATGGTGCCAACCGCGACGCCCGTGAACAGGGAGGCCTGAGTGCGCTGGACCTGGCCCTGCGGATGAATACCCCGCTGGCCATCGAGCGCTTGCAAACGGTCTGATGCCGGTGCGCCAGCCTTGAATACGGTGGCAATTCGGGTAGGCTCGTGACCTTTCCTAAAAGGAGTTCTGCCATGCCTAAAGCCACCGCCCGCCATATCCTGGTTTCCACCGAAGCCAAGTGCAATGAACTGAAAGCTGCCATCGAAGGCGGTGCCGACTTCGCCCAGGTGGCCAAAGACAACTCCAGCTGCCCGTCCAGCCGTGACGGCGGTAACCTCGGCTCCTTCGGCCCGGGCCAGATGGTTAAAGAGTTCGACACCGTGGTATTCAGCGCCCCGGTAAACGTGGTGCAGGGCCCGGTGAAAACCCAGTTCGGCTACCACCTGCTGGAAGTCACCAGCCGCCAGGACTGATCCTGCCGCAACGCCCCGGGTGCCCATGCGCTCGGGGCGTTTTTGTTTCTGCTGTTCTCGCCTGGCCCGCTCGCCTATCCCTGCCAATGGCGGCCACAAAGCCCGCCGCCGGAGCCGGATGACCAATGATTTAATGCAAGGCGTTCTCATTGAGAACCCATTGACCTGAAGCAAGAACGAGCCGTCCGGGCCGCCGTATAACGGTGCGACCCGCGCTGGCAGCCCTCGTCTGGAGCAGCGCTTTCTTGCCCATGAGGTTGAGCATGAACATCACATCCGCAAGCATCTGCGCCGCCGCCGACGAGCTGAAAGGTTTCGTCGGCTTCAACAGCAAAACCGGCCAGCACCTGGTGCGTTTCAGCGAGGACTCCTTCGGTCTCGACGTGGTGCAAAGCAGCATTACCCCCACCAGCGAGTTTGTCTGGGTACAGGTCGACGGCGACCTGATGACCCTCAGCCGCGACTGCCTGCAACTGCTGCTGGAGCAGAATATCGACGACCGCCTCAACCTCGCCCCGGCCCTGCATGTGTATATGCGCCGCCGCGACCTGGCGGAAATCCGCGCCGAGCGCCGGTTGCAGAAAACCTGCAATGGCGAGTGCCAGAACGGCACCTGCAAAAACGGCCACAAGCATGGGGAAAACGCCCAACGGTTACCCACCACCACCCTGCTGTAAGCACTCTTGGACTAAATAAATGGCTGCGCCCTGTCGATTTGCCGAGTTGGCATTCGACCAGGGGTGTAGTCGCTGCTTCCAGCGACCCGCCAGCACAGGAGTGATTCCCCATGGTCCGCGATATTTTCGTCAATCTGCCGGTCAAGCATCTGCCCAAGGCCATCGCCTTCTTTACCGAACTGGGCTTTACCTTCAACCCGCAATACACCGATGACACCGCCACCTGCATGATTCTTGGCGAGCACATCTACGCGATGCTGCTGACCGAAGAAAAATTCCAAGGTTTCACCCCCAAGCTTCTGTGCAATGCCAAGACCCACAGCGAAGTGCTGACCTGCCTGTCGGTGGCCGATCGGCAAACGGTGGATAGCCTGGTGAGCAAGGCGCTGGCCGCTGGCGGGCGCACCATTAGCGAACCCAAGGATTACGGCTTTATGTACCAGCACGGCTTCGAAGACCTGGACGGGCATATCTGGGAGCTGGTGGCCATGCAGGACGAAGCAGCGTAAGAGCGAAATGCCAGGCAACAAAAAGCCCGGCCAGTGCCGGGCTTTGAAAGAGGTACAACCTGGCCTGGGATCAGGCCAGAGTGCGAGCTTGCAGATGATCAGCACCACCTTCGGCAACACGGTTGGTGTGTTCTGCACCACCTTCGGCAACACGGTTGGTGTGTTCTGCACCGCCTTCGGCGACACGGTTGGTGTGTTCTGCACCGCCTTCGGCGACACGGTTGGTGTGTTCTGCACCGCCTTCGGCAACACGGTTGGTGTGTTCTGCACCACCTTCGGCAACACGGTTGGTGTGTTCTGCACCACCTTCGGCAACACGGTTGGTGTGTTCTGCACCACCTTCGGCAACACGGTCAAGAACCATGTAGCTACCTTCGTAAGCGATGCGTTTGTCTTGCTGGCGATCAGCACCACCTTCGGCGTGAGCGGCTGGCAGGGTGAACAGGCTTGCGACGAACAGTGCGGCGAATGCTTGAGATTTCATGATGGTTGCTCCAGAAGATTGGGGTGGCGTAAGTGAGTACGGGGCCAATCTTACGGATCGCCAGCTGATTAAAAAGTGAACGCTCGCGATAGCTGTCATCGATAGGAATGATAGCGGTGAAATAGCTTAACTATCATTAGGTTAAAGAATTTCGGTAGCAAAAAGCATCGCGGCTAAACGGAATGCCGCGATGTTTTTGAGCCGAACGGCAAGCTCTCAGAGCAAGGTCTTGGCCGCAAACGCTGCACCAATGGCCAATACAAAAGCCAAGGCACTAAGCAGCACTTTGTTCACCGGTCGCGCCTGGGGCACGGCGTCTTGCTGGGTCGCGTTGGCCGCCGCTACTTTCAGCGGATTGACGGTGGCTGCCTGAACAATAGGTCGGGCAGTTGCCGGTTTGGCCACGTTTACCACCGGCATAAACAGGGTGGCATCTTCATCGTCGGCCTGGGCAACTTCCACTTTCGGGCCGATCACCAGCAGGGTCACCGAGCCCATGCGCACCTGGTCGCCGGGCTGCAGTACGGCCATGCCGACTTTCTGGTGGTTGACATACACACCATTGGCGGACGCCAGGTCCTTGATCTCCAGCACTTCGTCCTTGAGGAAGAATTCGGCGTGGCGACGGGACAGTTCCAGATCGCTAAAGCACATTTCGCACTTCACTGAGCGGCCGAAGGTCATTGAGCCGGTGACGTGGAATTTATGCCCCTGGTGCTGCTCCCCGGTGATCACCTGCAGAAACCAGCGCGGCGCGTTGGCCGCTTTCGGTTTGCTTTTGGCCGGGTCGATCAGGGTCAGCTCCAGGCCGCCCAGGCGCACCTTGTCTTCGGAGCGCAGCTGATAGCGGGCACCCACCCGTTCGCCATTGACGAAGGTGCCGGCGGCGGTGCCGCAATCGGTGAGGTAGTAGAGGCCGTGATCCTGGCGGATTTCCGCATGGAAGGGGCTGATATCGGTGTCGGTCAGTACCAGGTTGTTGCGGCTGTCCTGGCCGATGGTGAAACGCTCGTCGACCAACCAGATGGGGGCCTGACGGTTGTCGCTGAAATGAATCCTGAGCATGTTCGGCACGACCTTGAGAAATGACAGCCAGCGGAGGCGAATAATCCCTGAGGCGAGGCCCGCCGGAGCCTCGCGCAACAGAAGTATCACTTTGCCACTAGTTAAAGAGTTTATTCCACAAGCGTTTGACTACATTCGGATTTTTTTCTTCGCCAGGCTCTGCCGAGGTGGTACTGGTGGGGGTGGTACGGCTCGAGGCGACGGCCGCTGCCGCGGCTTTTTTCTTCGCTGCGGCGCGGGCGGCGATGGCCGCTTGGGTATTGCGCACGCGTTCGTCGTGGCCATCCAGGCCTTTCAGCAATTTCTCGTTGTCGGGCTGGGCTTCCAGGCCGCTTTTGATCAGTTGCAGGGCTTGGTCGAATTGCAGCTTGTCGTAGGCCACTTCGCTGAGATCGAGGAAACGTTCGGCCACCGCCTGCAGACCGGTCAGCGCCTGCTCGTTACCCGGCGCCCAGCCCAGCACTTGCTGGTAATAGAACACCGCGTTATCGCCTTCAGGCTGTAGCAACTTGTCTTCGTTGGCGGCCTTCTGCGCCAGGTTCAGGCTGTTGGCAATGCGCGCCTGCAAGACCCGCTGCAGGCCATCCAGGGCCTCGGTATTGTTCTTGTCGATCAGCAGCACCTGACGATAGAAGTAATCGGCGTTGTGCTCGGGTGGGTCGACCAACTGGCCTTCGTTCAGACTCAGCTCACCCTGGGTGAGGAACTCGGCGATCTTCTGTTGCTGCTGGTAGTAGTAGCCGCCAAGACCAGCACCGCCAACGATCAGCAGCAGACCGAGGGCGACCATCCACAATTTCGACCTGCCCTGCTGCGTCTTCGGCACCTTGACAGTGGCGTCCTTGACGCTCGCCAATCTGGCCACACGCTGCGGCTGGTTCGGATGGATGGCAATCGCCGGGGCGATGCGGGTGTGGTCGAGATCCTGCTCATTCAGTTCGGCCAGGCTGGCCAGCAGCACATGGCAGTCGGCAAAACGCTCTTCGGGATTCTTCGCCAGCATGCGGTTGAGCAAGTGCTGGTACTGACGCAGATGATCGGGCAGCTCAGGGGCCTCGAGTTGCACATGGTTCATCACCGTCTGGGTGTAGCTGGAGCCCTTGAACGGGTTGGTGCCGGTAAGCATCTCCAGCAGGATCACGCCGAGGCTGTAGATATCGCTGCGCGCATCCAGGGGTTCGCACTGGGCTTGTTCTGGGCTGCTGTAAGCCGGGCTGCCAACGGCAATATTGAAGTGGGTCAGCTCGCTGTTGAGGTCCAGTTCCTTGGCGATGCCAAAGTCGGTGATCACCGCCGTGCCATCGGCGCGGAAGAGGATATTGGCCGGCTTGATATCGCGGTGCACCATGCCTTTGTCATGCACCACGGCCAGGCCGCTGGCGATCTGTCGGACCACGGTCAGCGCACGCTGGGCCTCGAACTTTTCGCCTTTGTGCTGGGCCAGGTCACCACCGGCGACGAACTCCATGGCCAGGTAGTAGCGGCCGTCGGGCAACTGGTCGATATCGTGGATGGTGATGATCGAGGGGTGATGCAGGGAGGCGACGATATGCCCCTCTTTGATAAAGCGCTTGCTGAAGGCTTCGTCGTCGGCGCTCAGCAGCACCTTGATCGCCACCTGGCGATGCAACGACTCCTGGGTCGCCAGGTACACCTCGGCCATGCCGCCTTTGCCCAACCGGCCATGCACCAGGTATCCAGGAATTTCTAGCAAGCTGTCATTCATAAGAAGGCGTCGTTGTAGTTATCGGCCCGCAGGCTCTAGGTCGTGGGGCGGAAGATTATTCGGCAGTACCGCCCGCTGATTGCGCGACTCTCTTTGCGAAGATTCGCCGCGCCGGAGGGGCCAGCCTATGAAATAGCCGGCCATTCTCCAACAAATTGTCAGAGTTTTCCCAAATTCAAAAGTTTCCTGAGGAAACTTTGTGGGCGCTGATTCACGCCGATTTGTTCCACGACTGCGAGGCCGATCACGATGCAGGAAATATTGTCGCGCCCGCCGGCCTGGTTGGCGCTGCCAATCAACTGCTCGACCAGCTCGTCCAGAGTGGCCGCCGAGGCACACAGCTGCTGAATCTGCTCATCGCGCACTTCACCGCTCAGACCATCGCTGCACAGCAGCAGCAACTCCCCGGGTGCCAGAGTGCCTTGCACCAGGCTGACCTCCAGAGGCAGTTCAGCCTGGCCCAGGCAGCGGGTGACCACATTGCGCCGCGGATGGTTGCGCGCCTCTTCGGCGCTGAGCTGACCGGCGTCCACCAGGTCTTGCACCAGGCTATGGTCGCGGCTGACTTGTTGAATGCCCTGGGCACTCACCCGATAGGCGCGGCTGTCGCCGACCCAGGCCAACTCGAACTGGGCATTGTGAAAGCGCACCGCCACCAGCGTGGTGCCCATGCCGGCGGAATCCGGGTCTTGCTCGCCGGCGGCAATGATCGCCGTATTGGCGCTGTGCACGGCACCTTCCAGGGATTCGCCCTGTTGCAGCGTTTCCAGCAGAGTATCCAGAGCCAGGGCGCTGGCCACCTCACCGCGCTGGTGACCGCCCATGCCATCGGCCACGGCCCATAGATTCAGGGCTGGGCAACACAGCACCGCGTCCTCGTTGTGCGAGCGCACCCGGCCACTGACCGAGAGCGAGGCATAGCCGAGCGAGACTGAAGCGAAAGGTGTGGGCATAAGCCGTTGACGGACCGGTTTGGGGTGACTGGGGGTAAAAGGACGCTGAATGATGCGACCCTGCTACAGCGCTGTCATCGCTTTTACGCAAAACTGTTAAACAGTCGAGCCTTGACCGTGCGACAGGCAACTCGATTTGAGGGGGTGCCAGCGCGCGGCAGAGCGACTAAAATCGGCAGCCTTATTTCGTCGCCCCGGTTTAACAGCCCCTTACCGGCCCTGTAGACCGCGCCACGAACCGCTTACCAACCAGTCAGAGCAAGAGAGCCAGCATGGGCGCACAGTGGAAAGCCAAACCTAAAGAAGCCGCCGCCAACGCCAGAGGCAAGATTTTTGGTCGCTTGGTTAAAGAAATCATGATCGCTGCCCGCAACGGCGCCGACCCGGATCTGAACCCCAAGCTGCGGTTGGCCATCCACCAGTCGAAAAAGGCCTCGATGCCCAAAGACACCCTGGAGCGCGCGATCAAGAAAGGCGCTGGCCTGTTGGGCGACACCGTGACCTTTCACTCCGCCACCTATGAAGGCTTCGCCCCGCACCAAGTGCCGGTGATCATTGAATGCCTGACCGACAACATCAACCGCACCGTGGCCGAAATCCGCGTGCTGTTCCGCAAGGGCCAGATGGGCGCTTCCGGTTCGGTAACCTGGGACTTCGACCACGTTGGCCTGATCGAAGCCAGCCCGGAAGGCGCTGCCGATCCGGAAGAAGCCGCCATCGAAGCCGGCGCGCAGGATTTCGAGCCGGCTGAAGAAGGTGCCACACTGTTTATCACCGAAGCCACCGACCTCGACGCCGTCAGCCGCGCCCTGCCTGAACACGGTTTTACCGTGAACTCGGCGAGCCTCGGCTACCGCCCGAAAAACCCGGTGACCTCGCTGACCGAAGCACAGATGGAAGAAGTCGAAGCCTTCCTCGAAGCCCTGGACAACCATGACGACGTGCAGAATGTGTACGTCGGGTTGTCTGGCTAAGCCCTTAGAGCATCGCGGCTGACCGGAGTGCCGGACCAGCCGCTCCTACGCGGTCGCACAATCCGTAGGAGCGGCTGGTGCCGCGATCCCTGGAAATACCGTTTCCTCTCTTTCTATTTCCCTGCGGACGCCCCCATGAGCACCGACCTACCCGAACAACCGAGCGACGTGGACACCACCACCGACGCTACCGAGAAAAAAGCCGGTTTCAGCTTTCCCTTCTCGGCCTTCGCCAAAGGCACCCAGGACAAATCCCAGCTGGGCTACAAGCCCATGGACAAGTCCAACCACGATAAAAAGCCCGGCCGCGCCCCGAATGGCACCCGCCGCTCGATGGGCAAACGTTGAGTAGCGTGGTCGCCGGCCTGCTGTTGAAGGCCAATGAAGCACGCATCGTCACCCTGAGCGGCACGCGCGCCAGCCACAGCCTGGTGGCGGAGAAATTCAACAAGCTGGCCGTGCCAAAAAATCCCACGCAGGAAGACGTGGCCGCCTTTGTGCGGGCCTTGAGCAGCTTTTGCACGGCCAATAAGGTCGACAAGTTGATGCTCAATCGCCGTGCCACGGCGGGCCAGGGTGCTGGCGGCGCGGGCACTTTTCTACTGGAAGGCGTGGTGCTGGCAAGCGCGCTGATCCCAGTGGACTTCGCTCACCCGGCGACCATGAAAGCCACCGAGCGCAAAGCCGGTGACAGCAAAGCGCAAAAACCGACCACCATCGATCTGGGCAAGGCCTACGACCTGGCTTACGAAGGCCTGCTGTAGGCCGGAATAAAAAAGTCCGCCAGGCGTTCGATCAGCAGCGGTTTGCTATGGCTCAACCAGCGCTTTGCCGCCCGCTCCTGCCATTCCTCGGCGCGGTCCAGGCTATGCCGAGGCACGAAGTCGGCGAGAAACAGGCCCAGGCTCAGCAGGTTGATCTCATGGCCGGCCAGGGTAATTTTCTCCAACAGCTCATGCAGCGCGGCACGTAGCTCCGGCGGCCAGTGCTGGCCGGCGCAGAGTTGCTCTTCCAAGGCTCGGCAGGTGTCGAGATGCTCCAGCATTGCCCCTCCTACGATTTCGAATGTCCCGCCTGAGCGAGAGGTTGGCAGTGAGGCGCAGCGATCAAGCCAATACGGCGACAGACTTCACTTGCGCCCACAGTCGCTGCCCGACCTTCAATTCAAGCTGATCCCGGGAGAAACGGGTAATTCGCGCCAGCAGCGGCGAGCCGTGCATATCCAATTGCACCAGCACATGGGCATGGTTTTCGGCAGCCACTTCAGCCACCACCGTCACCGGCAGCACATTGAGAATGCTGCTGTGCGCCGGTTTTTCCAGGGCCAGGCTGACATCCCGGGCCTGCACTTTGAAGCGCATCTGTTGGCCTTGCACCAGCGGCCCATGGGCCACCTGAATACGCAGTTCGGTATCGGAAAACCCCAGGCTCAGCAATTGATAGTCGGCGTTGTAGTCGCACACCTGCGCCTGCAGCACCACGCCGGCGTCATCGCTCTGCGCCATAGGCAAATCCAGGCGCGCCAGCAACTCGCCCAGCGGCCCACTGGCACGGGCGCGGCCTTGGTCGAGCAACACCAGGTGATCGGCCAGGCGCGCCACTTCATCTGGCGCATGGCTGACGTAGAGCAGCGGAATTTCCAGCTCGTCGTGCAGGCGTTCCAGGTACGGCAGGATTTCGTTTTTGCGCTTGTGATCGAGCGCCGCCAGGGGTTCGTCCATCAGCAGCAGGCGCGGGCTGGTGAGCAAGGCGCGGGCAATGCCGACGCGCTGGCGCTCGCCGCCGGAGAGATGTTCCGGCATACGCTCCAGCAGGTGCCCGATACCCAGCAGCTCCACCGCCTGGGCCAGTTTCACCCGTTGTGCCGCGCCACCAATTCGCTTGAAGCCAAACTGCAGATTGCGCTGCACCGACAGGTGCGCGAACAGGCTGGCTTCCTGGAACACATAACCCAAAGCACGTTGGTGGGTGGGCAGAAAAAAGCCTTTTGCGCTGTCTTGCCACAGTTCGCCATTGACCCGCAGATAGCCGTGTTTGGCTCGCTCCAGGCCGGCGATGCAGCGCAGGCAGGTGGTCTTGCCGGAGCCGGAATCACCAAACAACGCGGTGACGCCTCGGCCGGGAATCTGCAGATCGACGTCCAGCGCAAAGTCCGCATAGTCGACCTTGAAGCGCGCCTCGATCATCGCCTCGCTCATCGCACTAGCGCCTTGGTGCGGCCCTTGGCCTGCAGCACCAAGAGAATGACGAAGGAGAACACCAGCATGCCACCGGCCAGCCAATGGGCCTGAGCGTATTCCATGGCCTCGACGTGATCGAAAATCTGCACTGACACCACGCGGGTTTTATCCGGGATATTGCCGCCAATCATCAGCACCACGCCGAACTCACCAATGGTGTGGGCGAAGCCGAGAATGGCGGCAGTGAGAAAGCCTGGCCGCGCCATTGGCAGGGCCACGCTGAAAAAACTGTCGAGGGGGCTGGCGCGCAAGGTCGCCGCCACTTCCAGCGGCCGCTCGCCGATGGCCTCGAAAGCGTTCTGAATCGGCTGCACCACAAAGGGCATGGAGTAGAACACCGAGCCGACCACTAAGCCGGCAAAACTGAACGGCAAGATCCCCAGGCCAAGGCTCTGGGTGATCTGCCCGATAAAACCGTGGGGACCGAGGGTGATCAGCAGGTAGAAGCCGATCACCGTCGGTGGCAGCACCAGCGGCAAAGCCACTACCGCCGCCACCGGGCCCTTGAGCCGCGAACGGGTACGCGCCAGCCACCAGGCGATGGGCGTGCCGATGACCAGCAAGAGCACGGTGGTCAGTGACGCCAATTGCAGGGTCAAGCAGATCGCCGCGAAATCAGCGCTGGTCAATGACATCGCAAGCGTTCCTCAAGAGCCATTCCTTACAATTGGTAGCCGTAGGATTTAATCACAGCCGCCGCCTTGGCACCGTGCAGGTATTCCACCAGAGCCTTGGCCGCGGCGCTGTCTTGGCCTTTGTTGAGGATCACCGCGTCCTGCTTGATCGGCTCATGCAGGCTGGCGGGCACCAACCAGGCGGAACCGCTGGTGATCTTGCCGTCTTTGTACACCTGCGACAGCGCAACAAACCCCAGCTCGGCGTTGCCGGTGGAGATAAATTGCAGGGCCTGGGTGATGTTCTGGCCTTCGACAATCTTCGGTTGTACGGCAGCGCTGAGGCCGAGCTTTTCCAGCACCTGGGTGGCAGCCAGGCCATAGGGCGCGGCTTTCGGGTTGGCGATAGCCAGATGGGCGAAGGCGTTTGTCTTCAGCACCTCGCCTTGGTCATCCACATAACCTTCCTTGGCCGACCACAGCGCCAGCGAACCGATGGCGTAAGTAAACTGCGACCCTTTGACCGTCTCGCCTTCGCTTTCCAGCTTGGCCGGCGTGCTGTCGTCAGCCGCCAGGAACACTTCGAACGGCGCGCCATTTTTGATCTGGGTATAGAACTGGCCGGTGGCACCGTAGGAGGCGACCAGCTTGTGGCCAGTGTCTTTCTCGAAATCAGCAGCCAGAGCCTGGATTGGTGCGGTGAAGTTGGCTGCCACGGCCACCTGCACTTCATCAGCAATGGCGCTACTCAGGGCGAAGGTGGCGGATAAGGCTACAACCAGGCGAGACATGCGATGAATCATGGACAGCTCCTTGTTTGATTGTGTAGCGATGAGGAAAGTCTGATCGCCAGCTCATTCGCTATATTTACAAATATATAGCGCTAGGCATGACAACGAACAGCACGACGATTAAAAGCCCGCACACTGGGACTGAATCCAACTTGAAGCCACGGGAAACCGATCTGACTGTTGCCCTGATCGGCGATGGGCCGCATCTTGAAAATATCTGACCCTAAAGTCAAGTTATGCCGTTATGCACGGCAGACGCTGTGGTTGCACCAGCTACCCGCTGCTAACATGCCCGTCCCTTCCGCAGACAGCCATCCATGAAACTCGAAGGCCAATTCTGGATCACCCACAACGGTAACGACGTCGCCGGCGAAGGCCGCATCGCCCTGCTGCGCGCCATCGAGAGCACCGGCTCGATCAGCCAGGCGGCCAAGGCGGTGGGTATCAGCTACAAGTTTGCCTGGGACTCCATCGACGCCATGAACGGTGCTTCCGGCAGCCCCCTGGTGCAACGCAGCGCCGGCGGCAAGGGCGGCGGTGGCACCCGGTTGACCGATGCCGGCCATGCGCTGATCGCCGCTTACCAGCGCTATCAGCAGGAACATGGGCTGTTTCTGCAACGCCTGGGCGACGACGCCGGTGTTTCCACCTTGCTGGAATTTATGGAACGCCTGCGGATGAAAACCAGCGCGCGCAATCAGCTGTTTGGCACCGTGCTGGCCATTCACAACGGCGAAGTCAACGACCAGGTGGAATTCCAGCTCAACACCGGCGACCGCCTTACCGCCTCCATCACCCACGACAGCACCGCACGCCTGGAACTGAAACCAGGCGCGGCGCTGTATGCGTTGATCAAGGCCTCGTGGGTGCAGTTGGTGGCCGTGGACTACCGCAGTGATGAAACCAGCGACAACCTGCTGCGCGGCGCAGTGCGGCAGATCACCCGGGGTTCGGCGGAAACCGAAATCGCCATGGAATTAACCGGCGGCACCACCCTGGTGGCCGTGTTGAGCAACGCCCAGGCCGATCGCCTGGAGCTGACCATCGACAAACCAGTGGCGGCCTTGGTCAAGGCCGCGCATATGATCCTCGGGCGTTTTTAGCCGAAGTTATTTCCACCACGGATAAAAGCTCGGCATGGCATTGGCCGACTGCGCACTGTAGTCGGCCGGACGTTTGTCGAGAAACGCCTGCACGCCTTCCTTTCCGCCGCCGGTGCTGGTGTAGAACATGCCCAGGGAATCGACCTTATGCGCCTCCAGCGGATGCGCCTGAGCGGCGTTGCGGTACATCATCTGCCGCGTCAGGGCGATGGCCACCGGGTTGTGCTGGGTGATGCGCCGGGCAATCCTGTAGGCCTCTTCCAGCAACTGGTCGGCCGGCACCAGGGCTTTGACAAAGCGTCCCTGCAGGGCTTCTTCCGGCTTGAGAATATCGCCGCTGTACACCCACTCCAGCGCCTGGGAAATGCCCACGATACGCGGCAGAAACCAGCTGGAGCAGGCTTCCGGCACTATGCCGATCTTGTTGAAGACAAAGCCGATCCGCGCGTGCTCCGAGGCCAGGCGGATATCCATGGCGCAGGTCATGCTGGCACCGATACCCACCGCGGCACCGTTGATGGCCGCGATCACCGGTTTCTTGCACTCGAAAATCGCCAGGGTTACACGCCCGCCGGTATCGCGCACACCGTCGCGAATGGCCGGGTCGTCGAGGCGCTCCTGCAAGTCCTGCAGGGTTGGCTGCTGGCTTTCATCCAGGCCAAACACGTTGCCGCCCACCGACAGATCCATGCCCGCGCAGAACGCCCGGCCGGCACCGGTGACGACAATGGCGCGGACCTCCTCATCGTCACTGGCGCGGTTGAAGGCATCGATCAGCTCGTGGGCCATCTCCACCGTGAAGGCATTCAACTGCTCGGGACGATTTAGGGTCAGGGTCAGAATCTGCTCGTTCACCTGATAGCTGAGGGTGCTGTAGGACATGGGCCGCTCCTGGCAAAAACCATTGGGATTCCTATCATGCCTAGCCGACCTTGCCGCGCCCCGCCGATTAGTAGGGCAAATCTGCCAAGGCTGGCGCGGTAAGTGATTTAATGGCGGCGTTTTTTCGACCCAGAATGCCTATGCCACCTCTTCACTTCGGCACCCTGCCCGCTGTTATGCGGCCACTGCTGAACAAGTTCTACCGCGCCCACCACTCGCCCATGCGCGCTACTGCCGACGATCAGTTGTGGGTGGCGAAAGACGCCGAGATCGTCGCCGGCCTGTGCTTGCGTCCGCTTGGGCAAAGCGCCGGTTGCTGGCTGACCAGCCTGTTTGTAGCCCCGACCCTGCGCCAGCAACGGATCGCCAGCCAGTTGGTACAAAAGGCCTGCGAACACGCGGCGCAACCGGTGTGGTTGTTTTGTCATCCGCAGCTGCTCGGTTTCTATGCCCGCCTGGGTTTTGTTCCGGCCGGTAATCTGCCGCCGGCTCTGGCCGAACGCCTGGCGCGCTACCAGCGCAGCAAGACACTGATCGCCCTGCAGCGCGATGGCCAGCCTTTGGCCGGCCCCGCCTGACTGCTACACTACGCGCCGGCGCCGCCCAGGCCGCCGTTTCCGCCCCACCCCGTTTGCGTGTCAGGAACAGCATGAAAATCGACAAAAAAACCGCCATTGCCCGCCGTAACCAACAACTCGGCAGCGCAGTGCTCGGCGTCAACAACACGCACTTCGCGACGATCAATCTGAACAAGAACATCTGGTGGTTCGACATCCCGGTGGGCCGCCTGAAAATCGGCCAGTACGAATGGGTGCACCTGCTGATGCACAACCACGTCACCGATGAACTGCACCACCTGCGTGTACCGACCCTGTATCTGCGCACCCACGAAGACGGCCTGGTCACCCGCAACAAAGGCAGCCGCAACGCCACCGTCAGCCTCGAACTGTCAGCCGACCGCGACTCGCTGTTTCAGGATGTACGGCCCACCGGCACTGGCGTGCGCTTCGCCGAGTTTGTGCAGGCCTAACGCCAGAGCTGCCCCCCTTACATAACCTTTACACCCTGCCTCGGCACTTCACTGTGTAACGAGCGTCTTACAGATAACCCGGCATCAACCTCACCGGGTATCAGGAGACCAACATGTTAAGTCTGCCCAAAGTTGCGCTGTTGCTCGGCAGCCTGGCCCTCGCCGGCCAGGCCTCCGCCCACGGTGGAGACGGTGGACCCTTTGTGCTCGGTGCAGTTGTCGGTGCTGTAGTAGGCGGCGCAGTGGTTGCTTCGCGGCGCGCCCCGGTTTACGTCCAGGCCCCACCGCCGCCACCCGTTGCTTACTACCCACCACCACAGCCGGTATATGCGCAGCCGGTGTATGCCCAACCGGTGTACTACCAACCGGTAGTAGTGGAAGCGCCGCGTTATTACGGCCCCCGCTACTACGCCCCGCCACCCCCACGGCCGGTGTATTACGAGCCACGGGGTTATGGTTATGGCCCTGGCCATGGTCACGGCGGTCGCTGGTAAGCCCCAGGAAAAGCCCATCGGATAGATGGGCTTTTTCTCGTCTGGGGGCTGGGTTTTACTAGCAGCGAAGGTTTCAGTTTGCTTCAAGAGCCTGGGTCCCAGCCTTCGCTGGGACGACGGTGGTGGCGGTAAAAACTCCGTCGTCCCAGCGCAGGCTGGGACCCAGAATTTCGGATGCAACAAGACAAGCCGCCATGGTGCCAGGGGCTGCGCTGTTGTTGCATAAGCCTTGATTCAACTTGGTTGAATCGAGCAAGGGCCCGCGAGTGTGAGCTTTTGTTTGTCTGGGGTTTTATTAGCAGCGAAGGTTTCAGTTTGCTTCAAGAATCTAGGTCCCAGCCTGCGCTGGGACGACGGTGGTGGCGGTAAAAACTCCGTCGTCCCAGCGCAGGCTGGGACCCAGAATTTCGGATGCAACGAGACTAGCCGCCATGGTGCCAGGGGCTGCGCTGTTGTTGCAGGAGCCTTGATTCAACCTGGTTGAATCCAGCCAGGGCCCGCGAGTGTGGGCTTTTGTTTGTCTGGGTGCAGCCCAATAAGATCGCCCACTAATGACTGGGAAATTTATTCAGCGTCTTCACGAAATATTCACAATTACCGCGCAATACTCCAGGCAGCTGAAGGACCAGCACCCTATCTGCAAAGAGCCCGCCACCACGCGGGCTTTTTGTTGTCTGGGGAAAAGTGCTTTGGCTTCCGGCCCAGGGGAATCACCAGTTTGTTGATGGAGCGGTAATGGCTGACCGCCAGGATGGTAAGGCATGGAAATATCCCTATCGCTGTCACTATCACGGCAGGCCAACGGATTGCCTTTGCCTGGCCAAGGCTTTAGAACGGTGAACTACGCCTGGTCGAAAACGCGTCGACCCTCATAAGGAAGCTCGCCCATGTCTGTCGCCGACACCCTGAAAAAACGTATCTCCGTGCGTGCCTTTCTCGACACCCCGGTAGACGCCGCCACCGTCCATGCCCTGCTCGACGATGCACGTTGGTCGCCCTCCGGCGGCAATCTACAGCCGTGGAAAGTGATCGCCGTGGCCGGTGCGGAAAAAGCCGCGCTGGAGCGCCTGGCTGTGGAAGCCATCATGAAAAATCCCAAGGGCGAAGTCGGTGCCTACCCGATCTACCCCGAAGGCCTGCAAGACCCCTACCGCGCGCGCCGCTACAAGATCGGCGAAGACATGTACGCCCTGCTCGGCATCCCCCGCGAAGACAAAGGCGCGCGATTGAAATGGATGTCGCGCAACTACCAATTCTTCGGCGCGCCGGTGGGCCTGTTCTTTGTCATCGACAAGGAAATGGGCAATGGCCAGTGGGCCCATGTCGGCATGTTTATGCAATCGCTGGCGCTGCTCGCAGAAGAACGTGGCCTCGGCACCTGCATGCAGGAAGCCTGGGGCATGGCCCGCGATAGCCTGCACCAGCACTTCGGCCTGGCTGACAACGAAGTGGTGTATTGCGGCATGGCGCTGGGTTATCCAGACTCCGCCGCCACGGTCAATCAACTACGCTCCGAGCGCGCGGCGGTGGAAGAGTTTGCCCGCTTCAGAGGGTTTTGAGCCTGGCCGTCAGCTAGGGCTTAGGCACCGTTAGCGGCCCATTGCGCCAGGGCGTGTATTCGACACTGACCTGACCGCTGGCGATGCCGTCCTTGCCAACTTGAAAGTACGGCATCTGCCGCAGGTCAAGGTGCAGGCAACGTTCGCTCAGACGCTGCACCAGGGCGTTGTCCTGCTTGAACTCACGACGCCTTAGCGGATGCGGATCGATCACCACCTCACAGCTTTGCACCACCCCTTGCGCATCAGCGCGGAGCTCGAAGCGGGCGACGCCGATGCTGTCCAGTGTTTCGCTCGCCAGGGTGCGTTCCCAAAAGAACTGACTTCGCGCCTGGAGTGGCCGCATCCGTGCCCGGCGCTCCTCGGATGCGCGGTCTTGAGCGGGGAAAATCAGCGGTGCCAGCAGTTTCGTGACCTCCTCGCTGTGACCTGCCTCAACGGGCAACTCGGGTAGCACGGTGCTCCAACAGACGCTCTGCATATGCGCCGCCAGAATGGCGTTATAAGGCGGTGTGCCAGGCGCTGCGGCGCTGTAGGGCTCAATTTCACAGGCCACTACCCGAGCGTTTTTATCGATGCTGAACACCATCTGCAGACTGCCCTGCAGCGAGGCGACATTGCTGACAAACGCCCGTCGCCAGATCGCATTCTGCGCATCATGGGTAAATTGCACCCGGCGCTGCTGCTCCGGACTCAATTCGGCCGCCGGCGGTGGGACGGGCCTGGACTGGCAAGCGCCGAGGGCCAGCAGACCGGCGAGCAGCAGAGAACGTAGCGGTAGGCTCATAAACTTCCTTGTTAATCGCCAACCAGCGCTGAACAGCCAGTTGGGCGGCCGGCCTATTAAGCCAGCAGCGACTGTGGCGCGGCAATAACACCACACGCGTTCAAGGCTCGCAGGGCTGGGCGACGCCTGACTGGAAAAACTTTGCACACAGACTCGACACTGGGAAAAATCACGATCTAGAATACTGTATATCCAACCAGCATCAAGGATCTTGTTGCATGACTAGCGCCGCCACCCGCCAGCCGAGCCAATACGAACTGCTCGCCACCCGCCTGCAGAAAATCATCAACGCCCCCGCCGCGCAGAAATCGAAAACCGCCTTGCTCTACAAGGCCCCCGATGAATCGGAAGACGACTGGGCGCAGGTACTGGCGGAAATCGGTGAGACCGACAACGTCACCATCGCCTATCGCGACGATGGTGGCGTACATCTGTTCTGGGTGGTGCCGCAGGACGACTGAGCGGCAGGCTTCACAACGGCAGCGGATTTATCTCGATGGCATTGGCGAAGGCCCCCGCGGTATTTCCCGCTGCACAGCGCAGCCAGATGCGGGCTTTTCCTTGCTCATCGGCCGTGCCGAAGCCCACGTAGATTTTCGGCGTACTGCCGGTCACATAGGCGCAATCAATGGAGCCCGAAACATTGACCCCGTCATTGGAGAACTCCTGCAGACGCGTCTGTCCTGCCGTGACCTTGCGGCAACACAGCACCCGGTAACGAAACTGCTGAAGTGGCTGCAGGTTGATGATTTCCTCCAACACCACAAAGGTCGGCGAGGTGGTGAAGGTGTAGGCACCGCGAAAGGTATCGTTGAGTAAGCTATGGGTGTTGTTGCCGGTGCCCATGCCGGTTTGCGTAGTGGTCCCGCTAAGCGCCGGCCGCGCGCCCAGACCGAGCACCGGGTCATGCCCCTCCCACGGGCAAAGGTACGGGGCTTCCGGCAAGTCGGTGCCCGGTGCCGTGGAGCCCCGTGCGTTGGCAATCAGATGGGTGGAAGAACGGGTCACCGTCGCCGTCGGCCGATACACCACCAGTGCCCGCCCCGCCTTGGGCACCTGATCATTGATGGGGTCTTCCTTCAACGGGATATAGGGCGGCGGCGTGCCTTTGATCATCGCGGCGGCCACATCCATCCAGTACTTCAACAGCAACTGATAACCCAACGGGTTGTAGTGGGTGCTATCGATCAGCACCTTGGTGTACCAGTTATAGGCAATCGGATAGGGGTAACCGTAGGAGCGGCAATAGAAATTCCACGGCACCTGATAAGACAGAGGATCGATCCACTCCTCGTTGAAGGGTTTGGCACCCATGTCCTGATTGACCAGGCAGGTGGTAGACGGCGCACCGTAGAGGCGAAAGGTGTTGTTGAAGATCAGCACATGGGTATCACCGCACTGCGCCTTCATCTCGGCGTTCAACAGATCCAGCGTGGCTTTTTTCTGCGCCAGGGTGGTGGGGTTAGCGCTGGCGTACGGCACCAGGGCGGTGACCGCATTGCCGGTGGGCATCGACAGAATCAGCACCCCGGCACCGCCATCGCTGCGGGCTGCCAGAGCGGGCCGTACGATAGTGGTCCACTTGGCATAAATCCCATCGGGGTCCATGCCGCTGAAGCCGTAGTACTGCACCGCCACAACGTCAGTCAGTCCGTGGCCAACCTGCACGTAATCCAGGGCGGCGGCGAGAAAGCCGTTGGCCATGCCATTCTCAATGGAAGCGCCCACCAACATGATGGTGTCGATCCCCGCCAGCGGTGGCGGCAAAGGTGCACTCAAGTAACTCGAAATATCGGGCATTACGGTATCCCCCAGAATTAGACCGGCGGACCCGTGGCGGTGTCGCCTCCAAGCTGGAGAACGGCGATGGTGCTCCCTGCGTCATCAGCCAGGCTGGTAACGATCAGCACCGCAGGGGTGCAGCGGTCGATAGTGGTTGTCCAAATGTGCTCAAAGATGGCCACCGCACACAGCCTAACGACGCGCTGTTACCCATCAATGAATAACGCCGCACCCGTCTGGCGATCAGCCCTTGTGGGCAATTGCCAGCATGAGCCGCACGGGGTGCTTTGCGTTACGCGCAACCAGATAGCAGTTTTCGCGCCAAAATAGAATGGTTCGCAACGCCGCTGGTCAGTGAGCGGTGCTGGAACAGGCGAGAGACGGGGGGAGTTAAAGTGCAGGTGAGTTCCGGGATATCTGGTGCCGTTGAGAGGAATCGAACCTCCGACCTCCTGCTTACGAGGCAGATGCTCTACCGACTGAGCTACAACGGCACCACCGTCACTCTAGAACAGCGTTGGCGGTTTTTGCCAACGCAGCTCGATTGATCAGGGCAATTCGATACGGTCAGCGTGAATAACCAGCTCACCTTGTTTGTACAAAGCGCCAATGGCTTTTTTGAAGTTGCCTTTGCTGACGCCAAACAGGCCGGCGATGGTTTCCGGTGGGCTCTTATCGCTGACCGCCAGCACGCCGCCGCTTTCGCGCAGTTTGTTGAGGATCTGTTCGTGCAGGCCGGTGGCGGCTTCTTTGCCGACCGGTTGCAGGCTGAGGCTGAGTTTGCCGTCGGGGCGAATCTCTTTGATAAAGCCTTTTTCCTCTTTGCCGGGGCGCAGGAACTTGAACACTTCGTTCTTGTGGATCAGGCCCCAGTGCTGATTGTTGATGATGGCTTTGAAGCCCATGTCGGTAGACTCGGCCACCAGCAAATCCACGGCCTGACCAACGCTGTAGCGGGCCGGGGTGTTGTCCAGGTAACGGTCCAGACGGGCGGTGGCGGTGATGCGGCGGGTGTGTTTGTCGAGGTAGACATGCACCACGCAGTACTCACCGGCTTGCAGCGTGCGCTTTTCTTCGGAGTACGGCAGCAGCAGGTCTTTGGATAAGCCCCAGTCGAGGAAGATGCCGATGCTGTTGACTTCCTTGACCTTCAAACTGGCGAATTCGCCGACCTGCACTTTGGGCTTTTCGTTGGTGGCGATCAGTTTGTCGTCGCTGTCCAGGTAGATGAACACATTCAGCCAGTCTTCGACTTCGCTCGGCGTGTCCTTCGGGATATAGCGGTTGGGCAGGAGAATTTCGCCGTCGGCACCGCCGTCCAGGTAAAGACCGAAGTTGGTGTGTTTAACCACCTGCAAACTGTTGAAACGTCCGATTAAAGCCATGTGCACTGCCCTCGTTGCGTGGCCGGCATTCTACCCGATGCGCGCCGGCAACAGTGACGGCCCGGTGCCAATCACTGATAATCGCCGGCCACTGCACGCCGCCGAAAGAGCGCTGTGCGTTTTTCTCTGCAACAGGCCGCCCATGACCAGCGAACAGAATCACAACGCACTTCACGGCGTCACTTTGGAAACCATTGTCAGCGCCCTGCAGGCGCATTACGGCTGGGAGAAGTTGGGTCAACTGATCGATATTCGCTGCTTTCAGAGCGAGCCGAGCGTGAAATCCAGCCTGAAGTTTCTGCGTAAAACGCCCTGGGCGCGGGAAAAAGTCGAGGCCCTGTACCTGCGCACCAAACTGCGCTGACCGACGGCAAACCGGGGCAAAAACCCTAAACTTCAGGCTTTTTATGGCTTAACAAGCAGTTAGCCGCCCGTAGTCGGGCTCTCTGGCTAAATTCGCTGTCGCCAAATTGACCGTTATTAGCCGGGTCAGGGCCGCTCATTTTGTGTACAATGCCTGGCCAAATTACTGCTTATAGGTTAAATGGCCGCCATGCGCGTTAAAGCATCCGAAATGAAGAAAAAAGCCCCTCCTGCCGTTGAAACCCATAGCTCCATCGACGACGCAGTGACAGCCTTCCTGAAAGCCGGCGGCCAGATCCAGGAAATCCCTAAGGGTGTAAGCGGTCAGGTGTTCGCCCCGTCGCGCCACATCACCCTCGGCAAGAAGTAACACCTCTATCTCTATTGCTGCTGTTCCAAGCGCTTGATTCTAAGGATGTTAATTAAAGCGCTCGAACAGCTGTAGTACCCCGCTCGCTCCTCCGTAACACCCCCTCCTGATTACACGGCTACTCACACATTCTTTGCCTTTGCGACAGACAAGCTTCTGGCCTCTAACACAGAGTTGTTTCAGAATCGTGTCACCACGCGGTCGCCGCCCCTTATGCTTGCCGACTGGTTCGGATTCTCTCTGCCTTATCTCAGGAGCTCCTGTGCGCATTTCCAGCCCTTGGCTGCAGCACCCGGTTTCCCCCCTGATCGCCCGTGGATTTCTTCTGCTCGTGGTGCCGCTTGTCAGCCGTTATTTTCTCGGCTGGTCGAACGGGTTCGGTTATTTGTCGGACCTCGGCATCGGCACCCTGCTGCTCTTGCTGCTGCACAATCGCCCGCTGTGGCTGGCCATGCCCGTGCTGCTGGTGTGGAGCCTGTTCGCCCTGAGCAGCGCCGAACTGGTCGGCGCTGTCGGGCGGATGCCGGAAGTCAGCGACCTGCAGTACCTCACCGATGCACAATTCGTCGGCCACTCCACCCAGGGCGGCGGCCTCACCTATCCGCTGCTGGCCCTCGGCCTGGGGCTGGGTCTGCTGGCCAATCTGCTAGTACGCCGCCGCAACGATGCCCTGCGCATTCCGGTCTATGCCTACGCCCTGCCCTTGGGTTTTGCTGTGCTGCACGCCAGCGGCCAATACCTGGAACCCAGCGAAGCGGTGCAGTGGAAGCAATTCAACCTGTCGCACAAGTTGCTGGCCGAGGCCTTTAACGGCGGGCAGCTGCGCCTGGAAGCCTGGCTGGATGACGACGACCCGGACAGCAAGCCCGATATCGCCGGTCTCAGTCAGCTCGATCTGAACGGCAGCAAACTGTTCGCCGGCAAAGGCCAGGCGAAGAACGTCCTGATCGTTACCCTGGAAGGCATTCCCGGTGCCTATATCGCAACCGACCGCCAGGCCCTGCACAGCGCCTATCAGGACGACCTGATGCCGCGCCTGAGCCAATGGGCGGAGCGCGGCATGAACACGCCGGATTACGTCCTGCATAGCCACCAGACCATTCGCGGCCTGTACTCCATGCTGTGCGGTGACTACAGCAAGCTCGACAGTGGTACGCCCAAGGGCGTCGAACTGCTCAACAGCAGCACCCGCAACCTGCAGTGTCTGCCCGCCCAAATGCGCGACCAGGGCTTTCGTACCAGCTTTCTGCAAGGTGCCGGGCTGCGTTTTATGGCCAAGGACAAAATCATGCCGCATATGGGTTTCGAGCAAACCCTGGGACGCAGCTGGTTCAAGAACAAGCCCTATCTGGAATTCCCTTGGGGCATGGACGACAAGGCCTACTTCGAAGGCGCGCTCAAGCATGTGGCCGACCTGCGCCGTTCGCCGCAGCCGTGGATGCTAACCCTGCTCACGGTCGGCACCCACCAACCCTACTCAGCGCCCCAGGGGTATCTGGATCGCTATCCAAATGCCAAGCAGGCCGCCATTGGCTATCTGGACGATGCGGTAGCCGACTTCCTCAGCAGCCTGGAGAAACAGGGCGTGCTCAAGGACACCCTGGTGATAGTCACGTCCGATGAATCCCATGGCATCGACGATGTGCGTCTGGCCTCGGCCTGGGGTTTCAACCTGATTCTGGCCCCGGAACAAAGCAGCCTGCCGAAGCTGAAAAGTGGCGTATACGGGCATGTCGACCTGACCGCCTCGGTGCTCGACTATTTCGACTTCCAGGTGCCACCCAACCTGTCCGGGCGCTCGCTGTTTCGCGATTACATCAGCGGCCGCGAGATCATGTCCTACACCAACGGTCTGCTGCGCCAGCACGATGGCAAGGGCACCTTTACCGAGTGCGATTTCCAGCAGATCTGTCGGCGTTATGCCAGCGATGGCTTTATTGCCGACCAGGCCCGCTACCTGGGCCGGGTCGGCGGCAAACAGGCGCGGTTGGTCAGTGAGCGTGCCGCCCTGCTGGATCAGTCTCTGAGCAATGGCCAGATCGGCCAGCAATACCAGTTTGCCAATAACGAGCGGATCAGCCTCAAGGCCGCCGCCAAGGACGACTGGGCCGACAACCTGATCGGTGCCCAATACCTGGAGCTGCCGCAGGGCACGCGTACCAAGGTCACCCTGACCATCCGCGCGGTGCGCATGGCCAAGCAAGGTGCCAAGCTGTTGCTGAAAACCAAGGAGTTCGATCGCGATGTGGCCGGCCTGATCCCCGAGCTACCTTCGCTCAAACCGGGGCAGACGCTGAATGTCAGCTTCGGTTTCGATAACCTGGAAACCCGCAAGGCCTTCTCTTTCCACCTGCTGGGCGAAGGCCGCGGCGCCATCGAGATCACCGATTTCAGCGTGGTCACCGAACCACTGCTGCCGCCGGATCTGCTCGATCTGGAAAAAACCGAAGAAAGCGCCCAGGCCGACAGCATCGCCCCCGACGAGGTCAGCGACGAGCAGGTCGATCTGTAACCGCACTCAGTTCGTCAGGCCGATGCGCACCAGGCTGCCGGCGGCCGCGTCAGTGAGCAGATACAAGTAGCCATCCGGCCCTTGGCGCACGTCGCGGATGCGCCCGAGTCTATCGCTGAGCAAACGCTCTTCATGGACGATCTCGTTGCCCTGGAGCTCCAGACGAATCAGCGACTGATCGGCCAGGGCACCAATAAACAGGTTGTGCTGCCAGCCGGCAAAGCGCTCGGCGTTGTAGAAAGCCATGCCACTGATGGCCGGAGATTTTTCCCAGACGTGGTGCGGCGGTTCGGTGCCTGGCGCGCTCTTGCCCAGCGCCTCGCTGATGGGCAGCAAGGTGTAATCGACACCATGGGTTGCCAGCGGCCAGCCGTAGTTCTTGCCGGCCTGGGGAATATTGATTTCATCGCCGCCGCGCGGCCCATGCTCGTGCACCCACAGCGCATCGGTCCAAGGGTTGAGCGCCGCGCCCTGGGCATTGCGGTGACCGTAGGACCAGATCTCGCTGCGCGCCCCGGTCTTGCCGACAAAGGGATTGTCCTTGGGCACGCTGCCATCGGCATTCAGGCGCACTACCTTGCCCTGCAGCTTGCCAAGGTCCTGCGCCGCTGCACGCTGATAGTTTTCCCCCAAAGTGATAAACAGATGACCCTGATCATCGAACACCAGGCGTGACCCGAAATGGTTGCCGGTGGACAGTTTGGGTTGCTGGCGGAAGATCACCTGAAAATGCTCCAGCCGGCTGTTGTCGGCCGCCAACTGGCCACGCCCGACCGCCGTACCGGCCAGCCCGTCGTCACCCGCCTCGGCAAACGCCAGGTAAACCAAACGGTCTTCAACAAATTGTGGCGACAGCGCCACATCCAGTAAGCCGCCCTGGCCACGGCTGAACACCTTGGGCACGCCCTCGACCTTGCGGGTCGCACTGAAATCGCTGGCCACCAGCCGCAGCGTGCCGGGGCGCTCGCTGATCAACGCCTGGCCATCGGGTAGAAAGGCCAGGCCCCAAGGGTGCTGCAAGTCAGTTACCAGGTACTCGACCTGCAAGGTGCCGCGCTCGCTGGGCTGCTGAAAATTCTCTGCCGCCTGGGCCATTGCCCAACTGCTCGCAACTGACAAACCGATCACCGCCAATGCCGTGTTCCACATCGCTGAACTTCCCTTGCGCAATCAATGTGGGCAGAAGACTGGCAAAAAAATCGCTGATCGGGTGGCTGCAATTGCAACGGGAAACTACGCACCCGCTGGAAGCGGCTTCGCCTTGTCTGTGGAAGCTGGCTTCAGTAATCCGCGTAGCGGCGTTCGATTTCCTCGTACTCGCCGCTGCGGCGAATGGCCGCCAGGCCAAGGTTGAACTGGTCACGCTGGATCTGAAAACGAAAGCCCACCTGATACCCGGTGGACGGGAACAGCGGATACCAGGTCAGCGGCTGGGTGATATCCACTTGGTCGAGCACCTCGCGATTGAAGTAGCGGATCACCTTGGGGTCGCCAATGATCACGTCAACCCGCCCGCTGTAGAGCAAGCGATTGCGGCTGACCTGCTGGGCTTCTTCGCGGTATCTGGGGTGGTTGTTCACCAGCTGGGCGTATTCCGGCCCGAGCAGAAAGCGTGCGCGTTGAAAGGCACTGATCGAGTAACCGCGCAGGTCATCGAGGGTGTGGATCTGCAGATGGCGTGAGCTCAGGGCCGCGGCGGCGTTGTGGTAGTGGATGTAGACGTCCGAGTAATAGGCCGCCACGCCGCTCATGTCGTTGGTGGTAGTGATACAGTCGATTTCGCCGCGGGCGAGCATCAGGTGCAGGCGCTCCATGGGCGCGAAGTACGCCTGCATCTCATAGCCGGCGCGGCGCAAGGCGGCTTGCACCAGTTCGTACTCCAAGCCCCTGGCTTCGGTCTCGAACACGTAAGGCGGTTTATTGCTGCCAAAGCCAACGCGCAAGGAATCGGCCAGCGCGGGCAGAGTCAGCAGCCAGAACAGGGCCAAGGTGTGGAGCAAGCGAGACATGCCACCTCCCCGGTCCGCGCGCACGTTCTTTCAGCATAGCCGGCCCGCCATAGCTTGCCGCCAGGTGCGCCGGGCAGGCCCATGGCAGAAAGCCCGTCGCACCTGGCGGTAAAAAGTGCTGATCGGCTGAGGTAGGCGGTATTCGCCGTACCTATTGGGAACTCCAGCTGCCAGTAGGTTCGCTAGACTGCTGACTTCGTTCAACTGCCAGGAGATCAGCATGCTCAAAGCCCAGTACCAGACCCGCGGCCCGGTGCCGCAAGACGTGATCGAAGCCGTCGACCTGCAACTGCCGCCGCTGAAAGCCGGCCAGGTACGCATCCAGGTGCTGGCCGCGCCGATCAACCCTTCCGACGTGCTTACCCTCACCGGCCAGTACGGCATGCTGCCGCCGCTGCCCGCCATTGGCGGTAACGAAGGCGTGGGCAAGGTCGAGGAACTGGGCCCGGACGTCAGCGACCTGAAGGTTGGCCAGACCGTGTTGCTACCAGTGGGCAGCGGTACCTGGGTCACTCACCTGAATGCCGACGCCAGCAAGCTGATCCCCCTGCCCGATGCCGACCCGCAGCAACTGGCGATGCTCACCGTCAACCCACCGACTGCCTCGTTGCTGCTCAGTCAGTTTGTCGATCTGCAGCCCGGCGAATGGGTCATCCAGAACGCCGCCAACTCCGGGGTCGGTAGCTACCTGATGCAACTGGCCAAACTGCGCGGCTTTAAAACCGTCAACGTGGTGCGCCGTGATTCGGCGATTGCCGCCACCCAGCAAGACGGCGGCGATGTGGTGCTGGTGGACGGTCCCGACCTGGCCAAACGGGTGCGCGAAGCCACCGGTAGCGCGACGATCCGCCTGGCGATCGACGCGGTAGGCGGCGCAGCCACAGACCATCTGGCCGCCTGCCTGGGTGAAGGCGGCATCGTAGTGAACTACGGCATGATGAGCGGCGAGCCGTGTCAGGTTTCACCATCGGCCATCGTCTTTCGCGACGTAACGCTGAAAGGCTTCTGGCTGGCGAAATGGTTCCGCGCCGCCAGTCAGGCAGAACAGGGCAAGGTGTTTGGCGAGTTGGTGCAGCTGATTGCCAGCGGCAAGCTGAAAACCCGGATTGCCGCGACCTATGACGTCAGCCAGATCAAGCAAGCGGTGGCGGCAGCGGCCGGTGGCGAGCGAGAAGGCAAGATTCTGATCGTGCCGAAGTAAGCCCATCACCTGCATACGCAAGATGATGCAAAGACACCTGTCATCCCCGCCTGTGCGGGGATGACGGTGGAGGGGGCGGAATTACTCCGCCGCAGGCGCTTCCGGCTTCTTGCGCTTCAACGGCGCCATGCCATCGCCGCTCACCAGCGAGCTCTTCGGCTTGTTGGCGGTTTTGCGTTTGCTCGGGGCCTTGGCCACGGCTTTCTTGTCGCCTTTCTTGTCGGTCTTTTTCTTCTTCACACCCACGGCTTTGCCCGAGGCTTTGACCTTTTTCGGGCCGCCGTAGGTGCCTTTCAGTTCCTTGATGGTACGGCGCTCGAAGCTCTGCTTGAGGTAGCGCTCGATACTCGACATCAGGTTCCAGTCACCATGGCAGATCAGCGAGATCGCCAGGCCTTCGTTACCGGCACGGCCGGTGCGACCGATGCGGTGCACGTATTCATCGCCACTGCGCGGCATGTCGTAGTTGATCACCAGGTCCAGGCCATCAACATCCAGACCACGGGCCGCGACATCGGTGGCCACGAGGATTTTCACCCCACCCTGCTTCAGCCGGTCGATGGCCAGCTTGCGGTCTTTCTGGTCCTTCTCGCCATGCAGCACGAACACCTTGTGTTCAGCGGCTACCAGACGCCCGTACAGGCGGTCGGCAGCAACGCGGGTGTTGGTGAAGATAATGGCTTTCTGGTAGGTCTCGTTGGCCAAGAGCCAGTAAACCAGCTGCTCTTTGTGCTGGTTGTGGTCGGCGGTGATGATCTGCTGGCGCACGCCATCGCTAAGCTGGCTGACGGCGTTGAGTTGCAGGTGCTGGGGATCTTTGAGCACCGAGGCGACCATCTCGCGCAGGCCGTTGCCGCCACTGGTGGCGGAGAACAGCATGGTCTGGTGCGCGCCTTTGCACTCGCCGGCCAGACGTTGCACGTCTTCGGCAAAACCCATATCGAGCATGCGGTCGGCTTCGTCCAGCACCAGCACTTCCACGGCCTTGAGGTCGAGGTTGCCGGCGTTCAGTTGCTCCAGCAGACGGCCCGGGGTACCGATCAGGATGTCCGGCACCTTGCGCAGCATGGCGGCTTGCACTTTGAAGTCTTCACCGCCGGTGATCAGGCCGGATTTGATAAAGGTGAACTGGGAAAACCGCTCCACCTCTTTCAAGGTCTGCTGCGCCAGCTCGCGGGTTGGCAGCAGGATCAGCGCGCGGATCACCACGCGCGGCTTGGCATCGCCCATCAGGCGGTTGAGCATCGGCAGTACGAAAGCCGCGGTTTTGCCGCTGCCGGTTTGCGCGGTAACCCGCAGGTCTTTCCCTTCCAGCGCCGGCGGAATGGCCGCGACTTGTACCGGGGTGGGCTCGACAAACTTCAGCTCGGCCACGGCTTTAAGCAGGCGTTCATGCAGGGCGAATTGGGAAAACACGGGGGGCTACCTCGGCGAAGATCACTAAACAGCCGCATAGGTTACCGGTTGTTGCCCCGGAACGCCCGCAGTCTGTGCAGGCTATCGACCGCAGGTGCGCGGCGCGGCGTTGCAAAATGCTCTTGAACTGGCATTCTGGCCGCCGAAAAAAACCGCCCTATGGGGAATTTGATGACCGTTCTCAGCATCGCCGCCGCCTGCCTGATCGACGCCCACGGCCGTTTGCTGCTAGTGCGCAAACGCGGCACCCAGGCGTTTATGCTGCCGGGCGGCAAACGTGAGCCGGGGGAGTCGGCCATCGCCGCCTTGCAGCGCGAATTGCTCGAAGAGTTGAACCTGACGTTGCCGGTAGAGGCGCTTACAGCCCTCGGCCAGTTTCATGCGCCGGCCGCCAACGAGGCAGATACCTGGATAGACGCCGATATCTTCGTCGCCGCACTGCACCAGCCAGTCGCCGCTGCCGCCGAGTTGGAGGAACTGGCCTGGCTGGACCTGCAAGCGCCGGAGCGCGACGACCTGGCGCCGCTACTGCGCCTGCACGTGTTGCCGCGCCTGCTTGCGCAGCACATGGATGCTGTCCCAGCCGGTTAACACAATCGCCAGCCAGATCGGGATGTAGGTCCATAGCTGCGCCGGGTTGAAGGTTTCGCCAAGAAACACCACCGCCACCGCGAACAGCAGCGCTGGCTCGATATAACTGAGAATGCCAAACACCCCCAGCGGCAGCAGACGGCTGGCGGCCATCATCGCGGCGAACGCCAGGGTGCCGAGCAGGCCAATACCCGGCAGCAGCCACCACATGCTGGGCGCCTGGGTAAACAAATCCGCCGGGCCATAGGCCAGGATCAGCCAGATCGCCACGGGTGCCAGCATAAGCATTTCCAGAATAAAGCCGGATAACGAATCCAGGCGCATCCAGCGGCGCAGCATGAAATACGGCGGATAACCCAGCGCGCCCACCAGCGTCGCCCAGGAAAACGCCCGGGTCAGCCACAGTTCATGCAGCACGCCGAGCAGCGCCAGGCCCACGGCAATGCCCTGCAACGGGCTCAAGCGCTCGCGATAAAACACCCGTCCCACCAGCACCATGGACAGCGGCAGCAGAAAATAGCCGAGGGTGACTTCCAGCATCATGCCCTGCAACGGTGCCCAGAGAAAAAGCCCCCACTGAATGCCGATAAGCGCTGCCGCCAGGGGCAAGGCCAGCACCAGCAATGGCTCGCGGCGCAGACGCTGCAAGGCACCGAACAGCAGACCCCACTGGCGCGAAACGGCGACCAGCAACAACACCATGGGAATCGACCACAGCACGCGTTGGGCAAAAATCTGCACGCCGTCGAGCGGTGCCAGTTGCTGCACATAGCCCGGCATAAAGGCGAACAGCACCGAGGCCGTCACCGACAGTGCCACTCCGCGACCGGACAGCTGCATGTCATTCCCCAAGCAAAATTAGCCGGCGACCATAGCGCGGTTGCCGGGTTGTGTCGCGAGGAGGTTAGAGCAGATAGATGGGGTGGGCGCAGACAGAAGCGCGGTTGGCATGTGCAGAAGCGACGGATGCCCTACCCGTGGCAGCGGCTTCAGCCGCGATGCTTTTGATCCCAACGAGCATCGCGGCTGAAGCCGCGCCTACGGGATCAATGTTGGCTCAAAGCTGCGCCAACCCCACCGGCTGCCGATGCTCCGCCAGGTACGGCAACACCGCCGCCAGCAACGGTGCCTTGAACGCCTCCTGGAAACGATGGGCCAAGCCAGGAATCAGCTTCAGCTGCGCGCCCTTGATATGGGCGGCCACATGCACGCCATGCATCACCGGCAGCAGCGGGTCAGCGGTGCCATGCACCACCAGGGTCGGCACCCGCAGGCGGTCGAGCAAGGCCACGCGGCTGGGTTCGGCAAGAATGGCGAGAATCTGCCGCTGCACGCCCTGGGGGTTGAAGGCGCGGTCGTAGGCGACGGCGGCCTGCTCCTTGAGCAGTTTGCGGTCGTCATGCACGGTGGGGCTGCCCAACGCGGCCAGCAGGTCGGCCTGCTGTTCGATTGCCACTTCACGGTTTGGCGCTTCACGGCGGGCCAGCAACGCCAGCAAGGCCGGCTTGGGTTCCGGCAGGCCCTGGGCACCGGAGCTGGTCATGATCAGGGTCAGGCTGGCAACGCGCTCGGGGGCCATGTCGGCCATATGCTGAGCGATCATCCCGCCCATGCTCGCGCCCAGGACGTGAAAGCGCGTCACCTGCAGGCTGTCCATCAGGCCCAGGGCGTCCTGCGCCATATCGGTAAGGTGATAGGGCGCGGCCACGGAAAAACCGAGCTTGTAGCGCAGCACTTCGTAGGTGAGGTTGGCTTGCTCCGGGGCGTGCGACCAAGTGGACAGCCCGACATCGCGGTTGTCGTAGCGAATCACCCGGAAGCCTTGCTGGCAGAGGGCAACTACCACCTCATCCGGCCAGTGAATCAGCTGCCCGCCCAGGCCCATAACCAGCAGCAAGGCCGGATCGGACTCACGGCCAATGCTCTGGTATGCGAGGTTCACTTCGCCCAGATCAGCCCGTTGAGTCGGAACATTTACATCGCAACGTGGAGCCGCAAAAGACGGCAAGGCGCACCACAAGGCGGCCCAGAATAAAAAAACACGCATAAGAAAATACCAACACACAAAACCCCAGTAAGGCCGGATTCTGCTGACATCTGTACGAGCGCGCTGCCACACAACGGTGACAGTTTGATGAATAGCGCCGAACGGTCGCAAAGCTTTGTAGGTTAATTCTACAAACCCAACGAACGAAGATGAGCCTTATTCAACAATAATCAGTTGAAGCGTAAATATATTCACGTTAATTTGCCTCACGTTGACTTCCGAGACCCTCGCCATGTTGGAATTGCGCCATCTGAAAACCCTGCACGCGCTGCGCGAAACCGACAGCCTGGTGGATGCCGCCCTACGCCTGCACCTGACCCAATCCGCCCTCTCCCACCAGTTCAAGGAATTGGAAGAGCGTCTGGGCATGCCGCTGTTCGTGCGCAAGACCAAGCCGGTGCGCTTCACCAGCGCGGGCCTGCGCTTGCTGCAACTGGCCGACTCGCTGCTGCCGCAATTGCGCGCTGCCGAACGCGATATGGCGCGACTGGTGGGTGGCACCGCCGGACGTTTGCATATGGCCATCGAGTGCCATAGCTGCTTCCAGTGGCTGATGCCGACCATCGACCAGTTCCGCGATGCCTGGCCGGAAGTGGAGTTGGACCTGGCTTCGGGCTTTTCCTTCGCCCCACTGCCGGCGCTGGCCCGCGGCGACCTGGATCTGGTGGTGACTTCCGACCCCATCGAGCTCTCCGGCATCACCTATGTGCCGCTGTTCACCTACGAAGCCATGCTCGCGGTGGCCAACCAGCATGGCCTGGCCAACAAGCCCTATATCGTGCCAGGCGATCTGGCCAAGGAAACCCTGATCACCTACCCGGTGGAACGCGACCGCCTGGATATCTTCACCCGCTTTCTCGAGCCGGCCGATATCGAACCGGCGCAGGTGCGTACCTCGGAACTGACGGTGATGATGATGCAGCTGGTGGCCAGCGGTCGTGGCGTCTGCGGCTTGCCCAACTGGGCACTGCATGAATACAGCTCGCGCGGTTACGTCACGGCCAAGCGCCTGGGGGAAAAGGGCCTGTTCGCCACCCTGTATGCCGGCATCCGCACCGACATGCTCGATGCGCCCTTTATGCGCGACTTCCTGCTGACCGCCAAAGACACCTCGTTCTCCACCCTGGAAGGTGTAAGCGCGGCAAAGGAAAAATAAACAGCATCGCGGCTGCAGCGCAACGCCGACCGGCCGTTCCTACCGATAGCACGGTCCGCAGGAGCGGCTTCAGCCGCGATTCCCGCAATCCTCAACCGTTCGAGCAGCCATCGCCCATCTGCCGATACTCAACGGTATGGCGCTGGCCCTGGTGGTCTTCGAAGGTCATCCACGCCGGCCCGACAGCGCACTCGTGGTTGTCAGTGGAAATGGAGATGACCCGCGCCACATCCAATTCCATGCCATAGGCGTATTGCTCGATGGCTGGTTGTTCCTGGCCATCGCTGAGGCTCGGCAATTCGCCGCCCAGAGACACGCAGGCGTAGCCCGCCAACGCCAGTAAAACTAGAGCTTTCATGGGGTGTTTACCTGTTTGCTTGCACTGCGCTTGCCAGTGCTTTGGGGAGTAGTCGGCTGGCGCCTTTTTTCGTGGAAAATTTGCCAGCCGAGTGTGTTGCTTGGTGCTTGATGGAACCCGCCGCAATCTTTTGGAAAGCGGCGCTGAACAATGCCTTTCCGAGCATTGGCCTCTGCGTGGGAGGCGGGTTTATTTTAGGTTTTGGCGGGGTGGGCTTTAAGCGCGAAGATGACCAAGGACTGTTGACTGGAATCGCAATAATCCACGCCATAGCCAGGACCGGAGGAGCGGCTTCAGCCGCGATCTGGCCGGCCGTGGCAATCGGGAAAACCAACAGCATCGCGGCTGAAGCTGCTCCTACAGAGGGGTGGAATCATTCGATGCCAAGCAGCAACTCATTGGCATCGTTGGCATCCGGATTGATCACCACCGTGCAGGTCATCCCCGCCGCCAGCAGCAAACCGTCCGGCACGCTGTCGATGCGGATCCGCACCGGCACCCGCTGGGCCAGGCGCACCCAGTTGAAGGTCGGGTTCACATCTGCGGTCAGCTCGTGGCTCTGCGGGTTGTCGCGGTCGTAGATGCCGCGGGAAATGCTGTCGACATGGCCCTGCAAGCGGGCACCGCTCATCATGCGCATCTCGGCCGGGTCGCCGACCTTGATCAGCGGCAGGCGGGTCTCTTCGAAGTAGCCGTTGATATAGAAGGAATGGCTGTCCACCAGGGCCATGGTGGCCTGGCCGCGCTGGGCGAAGTCACCGCGGTAGACGTTGAGGTTGGTGATATAGCCATCCGCCGGCGCGTGCACTTCGCTGCGCTGCAAGTCGAGCCGCGCTGCCGCCAGCTGGGCCTGGGCGCGTTGATAGTCGGCCAGCGCAGCGTCAGCCAGGTGGCTGGCGTCGTCGCGACTTTCCCGCGACACCACCTGCTCATCCAGATCCGCACGGCGCTCGGCGTTGTCTTTGCGCCGATGCAGCGCCGCCTTGCGCGCCGCCACCGCCGCTTCGGCCTGCTGCACCGCCAGCTGAAAATGCTCGGCGTCGATGCGCAGCAGCAGGTCGCCTTTTTTCACCGCCTGGTTATCCGTCACCGCCACCTCGGCCACCAGGCCGCCAACGTCGGCGGCAATATTGATGACATCGGCGCGCACCCGCCCGTCACGGGTCCAGGGCGCGTCCATGTAGTGGCTCCAGAGGGTGCGCAGCACCACTAGCGCCAGGGCAAACACCAACAGGCTGACCAGCACGCTGATGATCTTTTTCGCGGACATGGAAGGCTCTCGACTCAACGGTAGATACACAGCGCCAGGGCGCCATACAGGCAGATAAACAGGCTGACGCGCAGCAAGGTCGGGTGCCAGGCATGGCGATAGCAACCGAGCCAGGCCAGCAGCCGATCCAGGCCCCAACCGAGCAGCACGCAGAGCAGAAACAGCAGGGTCAGGCTCGGCATATACACCCCCAGCACCTGCACTTCACGGGGCATGCTGGCCTCCTGCGTCGGGGGCCAGGGGCGACTCGGGGTCGAGCAAGGCACTGCGGATAAAGTGCAGGTAGCTGAGCACCCGGCGCAGGGGCGAGGTATCGAACTGTGGTGCCCGTGGTTCCGGGGTGGCGCGCACGGCGGCGATGGCTTGCTCGACGGCCTGCAAGGCGCGTTGCCGATGACTTTCCTGAGGGCGCACGAACAGGCGGATCAAGGCCCGCCCCATCAGCCGAATGGCCTGGCGCCAGGGCATCTGTTCGGCGTAGCAGGGTTGGCTCGGCAGACCCGCCTGTTCCTGGCGCAGCTCGATCACCGCGTGACCGATCTCCTGCACCAGAAACATCCAGCGCAGCAGCTGACGCTGTACGTCCGGACGCCCGGCGGAAAAGCCATGGGCCTGGTTGAGCAGATCCCGAGTGCCACTTTCAAACCCGGCCACCAGGCCCTTGAGTTTGCCACTCACCGCAAACACCACGCGCATACGCAGATCGCGCTCCAGCCGCCGCCATAACCAGGGGCGGTTGGGCGGCAGGATCAGCGCCGTGGCCAGGGTGGCCATGGCCATCGACAGCAAGGCCGCCAGGTATTCGTTGATAAAGCCGTAGGGGTTATAGAGGGTCAGATTGGCCGGCAGCGACAACATGCAGAACCACACCAGCAAGCCCATGCCGAACCCGGCCCAGTGCGGGCGCGACAACAGCAAGGCCCCAAGGGCGAACACCGGGGTCAGCGCGCAGCAGAGCAAGGCAAAACCATCCAGATGGGGCAGCACGAAAAACAGCAAGGCGAACCCCAGCACCGCCCCAGCGCAGGCACCGACCAACAACTGCCCGGCCAGGCGTTTGGGGTTGGCACCGGCCGACACCAGCCCGGTGATCATCCCCGCTGTCATCACCAGGGTGGTGCCACTGGGCCAGGCGGTGGCCAGCCAGCAAGCACTCAGCGCGAGCATCAGCAAGGAGCCGCGCATACCGGCAACAATCGCCGCCACGCCATTGGCGCGCGGGGTGAAGGCTTCTTTGAAATCTTCGCGGATATGGTGGTGATCCAGCAGCGAGGCGTGGGTCAGGGCATAGCTGTGCAGGTCATCGGCAAAGCGATAGAGCAGCTCGGCGGCGGTGTTGAAATCCAGCAGTTGTGCTTCCACCGGTTGCTGCATATGCAATTGCAGGCGGGCGCGGCGAATCTGCTCCATCAGCTCCAGCTTGCAGGCGTGCAGACGCTCGGCCAGCTGTACCGCCTCACTGTCCGTGCACAGCCGCGTGCGCAGCGGCGCAAGTACCGCGGCAACCTCCGCCAGGCAAGGCTGCAAGGCATCGACCACGCCCTGTTCACCGGCCGCCTGCAAGCGCCGCAGCAGTTGATAGAGGGCGTGGAAACGGGTGGAGAGCAGCATGAACTCATTGTTCAGGCGCGCCAGACGACCGCTGCGCAGGCGGATATGGGGGTCTTCGAAGGCGCTGGCATTGCGCAGGTTTTCCAGGCCCACCGCTTCGCCGGCAAAACGCGCATTCAGCTGTTCGAAACGGGCCGGCGGCAACTCACCGGCCAGACCTTCCCAGGCGAACCCGGCAAAGTCGCGAAAGCGCAAGGCCAAGGTGCTGCGCAGCGAACTGCTGCTGGTTTGTGGCAGCAGCAAGCCGTTGACCACCCCGGTGCAGATAATCCCCAGGCAGATTTCCAGCACTCGCCACAATGCCGCCATAAACGCCCCTTCCGGATGCAAGGTGGCGGGCAGGCCGATCATCGCGGCGGTGTAACCGGCCAGCACACAGGCGTAGCCACGAAAGTCGCGGTAACGGGTGGCCCCGGCGGTGCACAGACCAATCCACAGCGCCAGGCTGAGCAAAAACAGCACCCGTTCCTGAGCGAACAGGGCGATCAGTGTGACCATCATCGCCAGGCCGACAAAGGTGCCGATCAACCGGTAGAAACTCTTGGCCAGCACCTGACCGCTTTGCGGCTGCATGATGATAAATACCGTCACCAGCACCGTGCTCGGCTGCGGCAGTTGCAGGCGATAAGCCAGCCACAGGGCGAGAAAAGCAGTGACCAGGGCCTTGCCGATAAACACCCAGGTCAGGCCTTCGCTACGCCCCCAATCGGCCAGGGTGGCGCGCAGGGGTTGCAGGGTTAGCGTGCTCATGGCGTGACCTCGTTTTGGCCTAACACTCCGCCACCGAGGGCGACCCACAACTGCGCCTGGTTACTGAGCTGCGCCGCCAGCACTTGCTGCTGCAAACGCTGCTGCTGGAACACCTCGGTCTGCGCCTGCAATACCGCGCGAAAATCGGTAAGGCCGCGTTGGTGTGCCACCTCGGCCAGCTGTCGATTGGTTTGCGCCAGGCTTAGGGAATGGGCCACCAAGTTCTGCTGTTCAGCCAGGGAATGCAGGCGAGTCAGCACATCCGCCACGCTGTGCAGCGCCGCGATCAGCGTCTGGTTGTAGTGCTCGACGGCCAGGTCATAACTCGCCGTACGTTCACCCAATTGCGCCCGTAAACGCCCGCCATCGAAGATCGGCAAGGTCAGGGCCGGGCCCAGGCCATAGGTGAGTTTGTCGTAGCGCAGAAAATCCACCCCAGCGCCCTGCACCGCCGCCGAACCGAGGCTGCCGAGCAGATCGATATCCGGATAGAACTCGGCCTTGGTCGCCGCAATTCCCTGAGCCTCAGCCGCCACTTGCCAACGCCGTGCAACGATATCCGGGCGACGACCGAGCAAGGCCAGCGGCAGGCTATGGGGTAACGCCGGTACCTGATTCAGTTGCAGCTGCGGACGTTGCAACTGCTCGCCAGCGCTGGGCGGCTGACCGGCCAATGCGGCCAATTGATGACGACTCAAGGCGATGGCTTCGTCGGCAAGGTCGAGTTGCCGCTGGGTTTCCGGCAACGGTGTCTGCGCTTGGCTGAGTTCCAGCTGCGTGCCCAACCCGGCCTGCAATCGCCGTTGCGCCAGAGCAACCAATTGCTGTTGCTGCGCCACCGCGGCTTGGGCGATATCCCGTTCGGCAAAGTGCAAGGCCAGACCGACATAGGCGCGCAGCAGATTGCCTTGCAGCTCCAGAGCCGCGGCACGTTCATCGGTGGCGGCCACCTGGGCCAGGTTCAGCGCGCGCAACCGCTCGCTGCGCTCGCGACCCCAGAGATCAAGGTTGTAACTCAGGTTCAGACCCTGGGTGTTGTTCCAACTGGTGCTGCGGCCAAGGCTGCCAGGGCCGTAAAAGCCGTCGTCGGGCCAGCGCTTGCGTTGCAGTTGCGCGCGGTAATCCACCTGCGGCGCTTCGTCAGCTTCGGCCAGACCGGCCATGGCCCGGGCCTGGCGCACGCGAGCGGCAGCCATCTTCAAGCTGGGGTTGGCAGCCAGGGCCTGGCTCATCCAGGCATTCAGTTGCGGGTCGTGGTAGGCCTGCCACCACTGCTCGCTTGGCCACGTGATAGCCACCGACGCGGGTTCAAGCGGCGCAGGTGCCTGGCTGATAGGGCGAATACCACTGCTGTCGAGGCAGGCGCTCAAGAACACGGAACACAGACACAAGCTGGCAAGGCGAAGCCATTGCCCATGGGTGCGGGGCACTGCGAATTATCCTGACGAGGCGGCTAACGAGGTTTTCCGGCTCTTGCTGGCCGGCTGGGTGGCGATTCTAGGCGGCGCTTCGAGGATGGATAAGCGAGGCTTTTGGCGAATCATTGTGTACTAAACTGCGACAATCTTTGGCAGGTTTCCTGCCAGACTGCGCACTCGCCAGAAGCTGCCGCCTGAACCTTGTCAGCCCCGGCAGCCGGCGCCTCAGAGGAATTACCGGGTGGACATCCTGTTCAATATGCGCACCTTTGTGTGCGTGGTCGAAACCGGCAGTTTTACCGCCGCCGCGCAACGTATGGACCTCACCACCTCCTACGTCTCCCGTTCGGTGGCCACCCTGGAAACCCACCTGCGTACCCGCCTGCTGCAACGCACCACCCGGCGCATCGCCCTGACCGAAGCCGGGCAGCGCTATCTGCTGCGCTGCCAGCAGATTCTCGGCTATATCGAAGAAGCGGAAGCCGAGGCCAGCGACGCCCATGCCCACCCCGCCGGCAACCTGAAAGTGCATTCGATGACCGGCATCGGCCAGCACTACCTGATCAAGGCCATCGCCGCCTATAACCGCAAATACCCGGATGTCAGCTTCGACCTGACCCTGGCCAATCGCACCACCGATATTCTCGACGAAGGCTACGACGTGTCAGTGGTGATCGCCCGCGAATTGCCCGATTCGGGGTTGGTGTCCAAATGCATCGGCAATACCTTCAGCGTGCTTTGCGCCTCGCCGGCCTATATCGCCGAAAACGGCTTTGCCCATCGCCCGGGTGAGCTGCATCAGCATCGCTGCCTGCGCCTGGTGAACGCCGCCATGAGCCTGGATAAATGGCACTTCGAAGGCCCCGATGGCGACGAGATGGTGGCCATCAACCGTTCGGTGTTTCAGGTCAACACTGCCGACGCCATGACCGAAGCGGTGAAAGCCGGCATCGGTATCGGCGCCCTGCCGGTGTACTCGGCCATCGCCGGCCTGCGCGACGGCAGTCTGGTGCGGGTGCTGCCGCAGTACCGCCTGTACCAGCTCAAGGTGTTTGCCCTGTACCCGTCGCGGCAATACCTGGATGCCAAGATCCGCACCTGGGTGGAGTTTTTGCGCGACACCCTGCCCGAACGCCTGAGCGCCGACGAAGACAGCCTGCAGGAATTGAGTGGGATGCTGAAGGCGTTGTAAGGGCCGGAACGTATCGCGGCTGAAGCTGGCTCCTACGCGATCGCACAACGTTCACAGTTCCGTAGGAGCGGCTTCAGCCGCAATGCTCTCAAGCTCGACTCACCCGGCTAGCCTGTCTACTCTGAGCCCTGCCGTCCACGCCCCAAGGGAACCCGCATGAGCCTTTCGCTGCTGAGCCGCTACGCGTTTTTTGTTGCCTGCCTTGTATTCACGCTCGCCAGCCTGCCCTTCTATCACCATGAGTGGCTCTGGCCATTCACCTTGCTCTCCGGCCTGCTGACTCTGGTGGGCATCGGCGATTTACTGCAGACCCGCCATGCGGTGCGGCGCAATTATCCGATCCTGGGCAATATCCGTTATCTGGTCGAGGGCATCCGCCCGGAGATCCGCCAGTACCTGCTGGAGGCCGACGACGACAAGCTGCCGTTCTCCCGAGCGCAACGCTCGCTGGTGTATGCCCGGGCCAAGAATGAAGGTGCCGACAAACCCTTCGGCACCCTGATCGATGTGTACCAGAACGGCTTCGAATTTATCGGCCACTCGATGCGCCCGGCCACCCTGACCGATCCCGACAGCTTCCGGGTGGTGATCGGTGGGCCGGCGTGCACGCAGCCTTACTCCGCCTCGCTGTTCAATATCTCGGCAATGAGCTTTGGCTCGCTGAGTGCCAACGCCATCCGCGCGCTGAACAAGGGTGCCAAGCTCGGCAACTTTATTCACGACACCGGCGAGGGCAGCATCAGCGAGTACCACCGCGAACACGGCGGCGACCTGACCTGGGAACTGGGCAGCGGCTATTTCGGCTGCCGCACCAGCACCGGCCTGTTCGACCCCGAGCGCTTTGCCAAACAGGCGCAGAGCCCGCAGGTGCGGATGATTGAAATCAAGCTCAGCCAGGGTGCCAAGCCGGGCCACGGCGGCATCCTGCCCAAGCACAAGGTGACCAAAGAAATTTCCCAAACCCGTGGTGTGCCCATGGGCGAAGACTGCATTTCACCATCACGCCATAGCGCTTTTTCCACGCCAATCGAACTGCTGCAATTCGTTGCCCAGCTGCGCGAGCTGTCGGGCGGCAAGCCGGTGGGTTTCAAATTCTGCCTGGGCCATCCGTGGGAATTTATGGGCATCGCCAAGGCCATGCTGGAGACCGGCATCCTGCCGGACTTTATCGTCGTCGACGGCAAGGAAGGCGGCACCGGTGCCGCCCCGGTGGAGTTCACCGACCATATCGGCGTACCGATGCGCGAAGGTTTGCTATTTGTGCACAACACCCTGGTGGGGCTTAACCTGCGCGACAAGATCAAGCTCGGTGCCAGCGGCAAGATCGTCAGTGCCTTCGATATCGCCAGCGTGCTGGCCATCGGTGCCGACTGGGCCAACTCGGCACGCGGCTTTATGTTCGCCATCGGCTGTATCCAGAGCCAGAGCTGCCATACCAATAAATGCCCCACCGGCGTCGCCACCCAGGACCCGCTGCGCCAGCGCGCCCTGGTAGTAGAAGACAAAGCCCAGCGGGTGTACAGCTTCCACCGCAACACCCTCAAGGCGCTGGCCGAAATGCTCGCCGCCGCTGGGTTGAGTCACCCGGCGCAACTGGATGCCCGGCACCTGGTCCGGCGCATCTCCAGCACCGAGATCAAGCTGTTTTCCCAGGAGCATGTGTTTCTCAAACCCGGCGAATTGCTGAGCGGCAAGATCGGCGGCGAGTTCTATGAGCGCATGTGGAAAATGGCCCGCGCCGACAGCTTTGAAGCGGCCCCGGCGGAACCGGATGCCATGCAACGCGCATAACGCCTCTCGCGCACCACTCAACGGAAAGTTACACAAAGTGAAACCTTCCGTTGAGTCATCTGCCTTGTAATCCCTATCACTCAACACTAACTTACACTTTGTGTAACTTTCCGTTGAGCGATCCCTGACCATGCTGCTCTCGCCCGAACCCATCCAGCCCATACGTCTGCTGCTGCACAGCCTGTATCAGCTGGCGGGCCCTGAGCGCTATCTGTTCACCCCGGATGATCTGCGTGGCTTGCTGCCCGAGCTGTCCGAGGGAGCCTATAAAACCCTGCTCAGCCGGGCCGATAGCGGCGGCCTGCTGACCCGCGTGTGTCGCGGTCTGTATGTGTTCGAGCCTGCCGCGCCGCGCAACGGCCTGTTGCTGGCCCATGCGGCGGCGCGCTTGCGGGCCAATTATTTCAACTACCTCAGCCTTGAGACTGCGCTGAGTGACGCCGGGGTAATTTCCCAAGTTCCGATGAATTGGCTGACCCTGATGTCCTCCGGACGCAGCAGCCAGATCGATTGCGGGCGCTGGGGCACCATCGAGTTTGTCCACACCCGGCAGCAGCCGAACGAGCTGGCCGAACAGCTGAATTACGATGCGCGCTGCCGGCTGTGGCGTGCGACCACCCAGCAGGCGCTGCGGGATATGCGCGCCACACGCCGCAGCATGGATCTGGTCGCCCCCGAGCGGATGGATGGGAGCAGTGCGGATGAGCCTGTTTGATCGGCTGGTCGATGAGGCATTAAGCAACAGTGAGGAGCTGGCACCGCTGCGCATGGTGGTGGAGAAGGAGTTGCTGCACCACGACATCATGCTGGCTCTGAGCAGCGCCGGGCTGCTGGCCCGCCTGACCTTTATTGGCGGCACCTGCCTGCGCGCCTGTTACGGCTCCAACCGCCTGAGCGAAGACCTCCACTTCACCGGCGGCACCGACTTCAGCCGCGAGCAGTTGGCAGAGCTGGCGCAGGTGCTGGTCTACACCCTGATGGGCAAATACGGCCTGAGCGTGGTGGTCAGCGAGCCAAGCCGAGAGCGTGGCAATGTCGACACCTGGAAGCTGATAATCCAGACCCGCCCGCAAAGCCCGAACCTGCCGGCGCAGCGCATCAATATCGATGTCTGCGCGATTCCCAGTTACCGGCCCCAACCCGCCTTGCTGCTCAACCCTTATGGGGTGGACATGGGTACCGGCGGCTTGATTCTGCAGGCCCAGAGCCGCGAAGAAATCTACCTCGACAAGGTGCTGGCCTTCGCCCTGCGCCCGAACCGCATCAAGAACCGCGACCTGTGGGACCTGCTCTGGCTGCGCCAGCAAGGGCTGACGCCGCCGTGGGAGCTGCTGCAACGCAAGCTGGCGGACCATCGCTGTGCGCCGGCGGATTTTCTCGTGGTCTTTGCCCAACGTGCCGGGTTGCTGAGCAGCGACCCGAGCATAGCCGCCGACTTTCGCCATGAAATGAGCCGCTTTCTGCCCACTCGACTGGTGGCCAGCACGGTCAATGAGCCGGCGTTCTGGAGCCTGCTGACTCGGCATCTGCAGGAGCTGCACCAGAGCGTGGCGAAGACCCTGGACAAGCCCCGCAGCGAGCCCGAATTTCCCATGTAGCGCCTCAAGCTTTTTTCCCGTCGCCCCTGCTATCCTCGCCCTTCACTGCCTCTCTGCGGACGTTCACCATGGCCTTGCACACCTGGCTGGTTTATCTGATTGCGGTTATTGGCCTGTCGCTGACGCCCGGCCCCAACAGCCTGTTGGCGCTTAGCCACGGTGCCTTGTATGGGCAACGCAAAACCCTGTTCACCATCAGCGGCGGCATGCTCGGGTTCACCTTGTTGATGGCCTTGTCGATGTTCGGCATCGGTGCCTTGCTGCAAACCTCGGCCCATGCGCTGACCGTGCTGAAGTGGGTTGGCGGTGCCTATCTGGTGTGGCTGGGAATTCAGCTCTGGCGCGCGCCACCGATCAAGCTCGATCTCGATGCAACGGCGCCCGGCAAATCCGGGCAGGCGCTGTTTCGCCAGGGGCTGCTGTCAGCCATCTCCAATCCCAAGGTGATTCTGTTCTTCGGCGCGTTTCTGCCGCAATTTCTCGACCCCGGCCGCGCGCTGTGGCTGCAGTTTGTGATTCTGGTGCTGACCTTTGTGCTGTTCGAAGGCTTTGTCGAATACCTGTTGGCCCGCCTGGCGCACCGCATCCGCCCGTGGCTGGAGCGCAGCGGCAAAGGCTTCAACCGTGGCTGCGGCAGCTTGTTCGCGTTGATGGGGGCGGCGTTGCCGACCCTGCGCTAAGCCATGGCCCGTGCCGCGCCGCCCGACCTGCACAGCCCCGGCGCCGCCTTGCGGACGGTGGCGCGCAGCTATCCGCGTGGCCTGTTTATCGAGCCCCACGCCCATGACTGGGGCCAGCTGCTGTATGCCATGAGCGGCATCATGTGGGTGGAAACCCCGCACGAGGCCGTGCTGGTGCCGCCCTTGCGTGCGGTGTGGCTGCCGGCCCGGGTGCCCCATGCGGTGCGCGTGGTGTCGGAGCTGGAGATGCGCAATATCTACCTGCGCCCCGACCAACCCCACAGCCTGCCCGGGGTCACTCAGGTACTGGAAGTGCGGCCGTTGCTGCGCGAGCTGATCCTCGGTCTGGTGGATCAGCAAGGTGCCGAAGACAGCGACTACTACCACAGCCTCAGCGCCCTGGCCGTGCTGGAACTGCAGCGCGCCCAGCATTCCCATCTGCGTGTGCCCTTGCCGGATGCCAGCGACCGCCGCCTGCTGAGCCTCTGTCAGGCGGTAATCGCTGCGCCCTCCCAGGCGTTTTCCTTCGAGCAACATGCCGCTGCCGCGGGTGCCAGCGTACGCACCCTGGCGCGTCTGTTTCAGGACAGCCTGGGCATGGGCTTTGCCCAATGGCGGCGGCAGGTGCAGCTGGCTACCGCAGTGGCCGCGCTGATCGAAGGCACGCCGGTCAGCCGGATCGCTGCCGACCTCGGCTATCGGCCCAGCAGCTTTAGCGACATGTTCCGCCGTGAGCTCGGGGTGGCCCCCTCGGACTACCTGGCCAGCCGCTAGGCCGCCCACAGGTTGGCAGATAAACAGAAGCCTTTGACCTGAGCACCGTTTTCCCGTCGCTAGACTGAGCCCATTCCGCCACTCACCTCAAGCAACGGAGCCTCAGCATGAACTACCTGATTTCCCTGGCCGCCGGCTTGCTGGTTGGCGTTATTTACAACCTGTTGGACGTGCGTTCTCCGGCTCCACCGGCAATCGCCCTGGTCGGTCTGCTGGGCATGCTGGCCGGCGAACAATTACTGCCGTTCGGTCGCCAGCTACTCAGCCACTGGTTGTCCTGATCGCCTTTACTAGTCCCATTGCCTTCCTGACTCGGAGCACGCCATGCACGCACTGCAATTCACCCTCAAGGGCGATCTGAACTCTCTCCACCCTGTGGAAGTACCCACCCCTACGGCCGGCGACGGTGAAGTACTGGTGGAAATCCGCGCCGCCGGCCTCAACCCCAGCGATGTGAAAAACGTCCTCGGGCGCTTCCCCTACACCACCGTGCCGCGCATCCCCGGCCGCGACTTTGCCGGGGTGGTGGTACAGGGCCCGAGCCATCTGCTCGGCCAAGCGGTGTGGGGCACCGGCAAGGGCCTGGGCTTTACCCGCGATGGCAGCCATGCCAGCCATATCGCCCTGGCCGCCGACGACGTCGCGCTGAAACCACAAGCCCTGAGTTTTGCCCAGGCCGCCAGCTGCGGCGTGCCCTTCACCACCGCCTGGGATGCGCTGCAGCGCAGCCAGGTGCAAGCCGGCACCACCTTGCTGGTGATCGGTGCCAATGGCGCGGTGGGCGATGCCGCCGTCAACCTGGCCAAAGCCCGTGGTGCCCAGGTACTGGCCGCCGTGCGACGCCCGGAATCCCTGGCCGAGCTGAGCCAGCGAGGAATCCCCGGCATTTTGTTGGGTGACCCGGCGGCCCTGCCTGCTCAGGTGGAAGAACACTTCAAAGGCGGTGCCGAAGTGATCTTCGACACCACAGGCTCCTGGCTGCCAGCCGCCGTTCCGGCCCTGGCCACCTTCGGCCGTATCGCCATCATCGCCGCGCCGGTGGACGGCAATGTGCAACTGCCAGCCCTGGCCCTGTACCGCCGTGGCGGGGTGCTGGTGGGGGTCAACTCGCTGCTCTACAGCCCTAAGGAATGTGCAGCGATGCTCGATGGTTTCGGCAGCCTGTTTGATCAGAGCCTGCTGCCACTGCCCAGCGATCTGCGCGAAGTGCCGCTGAGCGAAGGCGTGGCCAGCTACCAAGCGGTGAACAACGGCAGCGGCGATAAATTCATTCTGCTGCCCTGATCGCAGGGACAGGGGCGCGGGCTTGTGGTTAAGATTGACCGCCCTCGCCCGTTCCGGCCGCCTTGCAGCCAATAACCGGGCGAATGACCCAGCCCGGTATCGCTATGCGTTTTCTGCCACTCGCTCTGCTGTTGTTTTGCGCCTGCAGCGCTGCAGATGAGCGACCCCTGCGTTTTTCCGTGATCGAAAGCTGGGCGATGCCGCTGATCAAAGTGGAGAACGGTGCGGCGGTGGGCGGTATCGTTTATGACCTGCAAATGCGTCTGGCGCAGAAAGTCGGGCGGCGTGCCGAAATGCTGGTGCTGCCGCGCAAACGTGTGCAGGCCATGCTGGTACGCGGCGAGATCGATGTGCGCTGCTACGTAAACCCGACCTGGATGACCGAGTCCCACCACCAGTACATCTGGAGCGTACCGTTTATGACCCAGCGCGACCTGCTGGTGGCACGCACTCAGCGCCATACGACCCTGGCCAACCTGCACGGCGAGCTGGTGGGCACGGTGCTCGGTTATGTCTACCCGCAACTGCAAGCCAAGTTCGACAGCAATGACCTGCAACGTGACGATGCCCGCACCCAGGAACTGGCCTTGCTCAAACTCGACGCCGGACGCAACAACTACGCCGTCAGCAGTGAGCTGACCCTGAACTGGTTCAATCGCGACCAACCACCGCAACACAAACTGCAACCCTTACTAGAGCTGTCGTCGGACCTGGCCTCGTGCATCGTCCGCGACGAACCCGACGTGCCGACCATGGCGCTGCTGCGTGCCATGGTGCAAATGAGCAACGCCGGCGAATTCGAAAAAATCCTCGCCAAGTACCGCTAAACCCTGTTTTTGACCAGCTGCCACGCCGGTGAATGGTTCACCGTAGTTCTGTTTTTGCAATTGAGGCTGTGCCCATGTCTGACGTATTGCCCGCTGCAGCACCAATGGCCAAACGCCTGTCGAGCCGCGCCATTATCTTGATCGAACTGGCCCTGGCCCTCGGCGGCTTTGCCATCGGCACCGGCGAATTCTCGATCATGGGCCTGATGCCCAATGTCGCCAGCGGCCTGGGTATCACCGAGCCGCAGGTGGGCAATGTGATCAGCACCTATGCCTTGGGGGTGGTGGTAGGCGCGCCGCTGTTGGCGATCCTCGGTTCACGCCTGCCCAGACGCAATCTGCTGCTGTTGTTGATGGCGATCTTCGCCGTAGGCAACTTTGCCACCGCGCTGTCGCCGGACTATCACTCGATGATGCTGTTCCGCTTCTTCGCCGGCCTGCCCCATGGTGCCTACTTTGGCGTAGCGATGCTGGTGGCGGCTTCCATGGCACCGCCGCACAAGCGGGCCAAGGCGGTCAGCCGGGTGATGCTTGGCCTTACCGTGGCCATTCTGGTGGGCAACCCGCTGGCCACCCTGATGGGTCAGTATTTCAGTTGGCGCTTTGCCTTTGCCCTGGTCGGCGTACTGGCGCTGTGCACCGTGGCCATGGTCGCCTGGTTTCTGCCACCGGACAGCAGCGAGCCACCAAGCTACCCGATGCGCGAACTGCGTGCCTTCAACCGGCCGCAGGTGTGGCTGGCGCTGGCCATCAGCTCGGTGGGCTTTGCCGGCATGTTCTGCGTATTCAGCTATATGGCACCGACCCTGCTGCAGGTAACGCACCTGTCCACCACCTGGATTCCTTTCGCCCTGGCCGCCTTCGGCCTGGGTAGCATCGTCGGCAATATGGTCGGCGGCTGGCTGTTCGATAAATTGCAATTCAAGGCCGTCGCCTGGTTGCTGGTATGGAGCGCCCTGGTGCTGGCGATTTTCCCCAGCGCCGCACTGTCGGCCTGGACCGTACTGCCGGCCGTATTCGCCGTAGGCACCATGGTGTCGCTGGGCGCGCCGCTGCAAACCCACCTGATGGATGTCGCCCAGGAAGCGCAAACCCTGGCAGCGGCGTCCAACCATGCCGCCTTCAACTTCGCCAATGCCCTGGGGCCGTGGCTGGGCGGCATGGCCATCAGCGCCGGGTATGGCTGGACCTCCACTGGCTATATCGGTGCCGCCACGGCGCTTGCCGGGTTGCTGGTGTTCTTCGTGGCGTGGCGGTTCGAGCCGAAAAAGGCCGCCTAACGGCGAGACCGATAAGCACCGTCCTTTGCACGGCCTGTTGGGCTTCGCTCAACCCAACCTACTGGGCCACCAAGGGTTTGACTAACGGCACCTTACCGTCGGACAGCAACCAAGCCACCAACACCGCCGGTTCGCTCTTGCTTGGGTTGCGCGTTACCCGGTGCTCCTGCCCCGGTGCTTCGTACCAGGCTTCTCCGGCCGCGTAGGTATGCACCGGCCCGTCGTCCAGCGACGACTCCACCGTTCCGCAAACCACCACAACGAATACCGGCCCCGGATGGGTGTGCGGACGCGAGGCGGCACCCGGGGCAAACTCGACCCGCAGTGCCTTGGCATCCGAGCCAATGCTGGCCGGCAGTTGCGCCTGTGCCAGCGGCGTTACGGTTTCATCCCCGGCGCCGCCACCATGGGCATGCGCCACCGTGCTGAACAAGGTAAACGCCAGCGCTGCCAAGCGAGTTGACGTGGTCATGGTTACACCGCCGGCTGCATGGCGAAGCCCACACCAAAACGGTTCCAGGCGTTGATGGTGGCGATGGCGAAGGTCAGGTCGGCCAGTTCGCGCTCATCGAACTGTTCGGCCACTTGGCTATAAATCGCCTCCGGTGCGCCGCGTTCGGCCAGCAGGGTCAGGGTTTCGGTCCACAACAGCGCCGCGCGCTCACGCGCGGTGAAGAACGGCGTTTCCTGCCAGGCCGACAGGGCAAAGATGCGCCGTGGGGTTTCGCCCAGCTTGATGGCGTCGGCCGTGTGCAGATCGATGCAGTAGGCGCAGCCATTGAGTTGCGAGGCGCGGATTTTCACCAGCTCGTGCAGGGACTTTTCCAGGGATGACTCGCCCATGGCCTTTTCCAACCCCAGCAATGCCTTGAAGGTGTGGGGGGCGACTTGGGCGTAACTGACGCGTGCGTTGCTCATGTGGTTTTCCTCGTTCGTGAACCTGAAGATGGCCCGGCTGAATGCCGGGAATGGGCTCACTGTATTAGCCGCACTCAAGCGGATAAACCGGCTAAACTCGGAAACATTAGACGACTAACCGGACAATCATGGCCTTTGACCGACTGGATGCGATGCGCGCGTTCTGCCGTATCGTCGAACTGGGCAGCTTCACCCGCGCCGCCGAGGCATTGGCCATCGCCAAGACCACGTTGTCCGGGCAGATCCAGGCGCTGGAAAGCCAGCTCGGGGTGAAACTGCTGCACCGCACGACCCGCCGCGTCTCCCCCACCACCGATGGCACCGTCTATTATGAGCGGGCGCGAACGCTCCTCGAGGACATGGACGAACTGGAAGCCAGCGTCTCGCAAACCCGCACCCTTGCCCGCGGCAAAGTGCGGGTGGATATGCCCTCGCCGGTCGGGCGTTTTCTGATGATCCCGGCACTCCCCGGTTTCGTCAGCCAGTACCCGGATATCCAGCTCGACCTGGGTTGTAGCGAACGGGTGGTAGACCTGGTGCAGGAAGGCGTCGACTGCGCGATCCGTGGTGGCGTGGTCAACGATCCGGATCTGGTCTGCCGCGCCATCGGCCAGATGCGCTTTGTGCTGTGCGCGGCACCGGCATATCTGCGGGGCAAAGCGGCAATCCACACGCCAGCGGATCTCGCCCTGCACCGTTTCCTTGCCTTTGTCTTCCCCGCCACCGGCCGGCAGAACCCGGTGCGTTTGAGCCGCGGCGAGGACAGCGTGCTGCTGGAACAGACCCCGGCCATGCGCTTTAACAGCGGCGGTGCCTATATGGCCGCAGCCGAGGCCGGACTGGGTTTTGTCGCCGTGCCGCGGTGCGAAGCACAACCGCTGCTGGACAGTGGCGAGCTGGTGCAGCTGCTACCCGAATGGAGCCTGACGAGCATGCCCATGAGCCTGGTCTACCCCCAAGCCCGACGACAGTCGGCGCGGGTGCGGGCGTTTACCGACTGGGCTACGACGACCATGGCAAATGATCCGCTGTGGCGGTTGTGATCGCCGTTTCCAGAAGTCGCGGCTAAGCGCGAGACCAGACTCAAACCACCGCAGGCTTGAGGAACCCCTGGATATCCACCTCATCGATCTGCTCAGCCTGTAGGTGCTTCTGGCCGTAGCGCAGGTGCATGCCGGTTTGCAGAAACAGGGCAAACAGGTCGGCATCGATATGGCCCTTGTCCCGCAGGTTGGCGAGGATGCGCACCGATTCGGATAGGGTCTTGGCCTTTTTATACGGGCGGTCGGAGGCGGTCAGCGCTTCGAACACGTCAGCAATCGCCATGATCCGCGCCGGGATCGACAGCTTGTGCTTGTCCAGTTGCCGGGGGTAGCCGCTGCCCATCAGGGTTTCGTGGTGGGTGCCGGCGTATTCGGGCACGCGCTTGAGGTTGGCCGGAAACGGCAGGTTCTCCAGCATCATGATGGTCTGGATGATGTGCTCGTTGATCTTGAAGCGTTCTTCGTCGGTCAGGGTGCCGCGGCGCACGCTCAGGTTGTAGAGCTCGCCGTAGTTGTACAGGTGCTCGGGCACCGTCACCTTGAAGCCGTACTTGGGATCGAAATCGCGGCCGACCACGCGCGGAAAAATATGCTGTGGCTTGTCCGCCAACAGGGTTTCTTGAGCGGGCAGCGCGCTGACCGGCAGATGGGCCACACGGTGCATCTCACCTTCGGACAAACCCAAGCGGTCATCGAAGTGCCGCAGCCAAGGACGCTGGGCGATGGCCTGCAAACGTTCGATGCGTTCCGGTGCCATCAACTCGCTGCCGATATTGCACTCGGCAACATAGGCAAACTCCTCGTGCAACTGTGCCATTGCCCGCTGGTATTCGGCGCGGGCGACGCCTTCATCGACACCATCGCCAATAGCCTGCAAGCAGGCGATATGGGCATCGCGCAGCAGCACTTCAAAGCGCATGCGCACTTCGTGAATACGGTTGTAGATGGTTTCCAGCTTGGTGGCTTTGTCGACCACATGCTCGGGGGTGGTGATCTTGCCGCAGTCGTGCAGCCAGGCACCGATGCGGAACTCGCGCCACTCATCGGCGGAGTTGAAACTGAAATTCGCCAGCGGCCCGCTGTCGACCTTGCACGCCTCTTCGGCAAGCATCAACGCCAGCTCCGGCACGCGCTCGCAATGCGCGCCGGTATAGGGGCTCTTGGCGTCGATGGCTCCGGCGAGAATCTCGATCATGGCGTCGATCAGCGCCTTCTGCGCATCGATCAGGTTGTGGTTGTCCAGGGCAATGGCGGCCTGGGAGGCCAGGGCACCGACGAAGGACAGCACCTGCGGCGAGAACGCCACCACCTCGCCGGTGAGTGGGTCGAGGGCGTTCATAAATTGCAGCACGCCGATCACTTCACCCTGGCGCGGTGCCAGCGGCACGCTGAGCATCGACACGGTGTGATAGCCCGATTGGCTATCGAAGTGGCGGGTGCCGCTCAGGTCGAAACGGGTTTCGCTGTAGACGTCGTCAATCACCACAGCCTGGTTGTGCAGCGCCGTGTAGGTGGACACATGGCGTTCATTGGGCAGGCCACTGACTGGGTCATGCAGGGCGATTTCGCTGGCCGGCAAAGTGTCGTCCATCGAGCGCAGGGCAAAGCGCAGGGTGTTGTGTTCGGTCTTCAGGTACATGGTGGCGGCTTGCGCGTTACAGATCCGCTTGCCCTGCATCAGGATGTGCCGCAGCAGCGCTTCGTGGTCGCGCTCGGAGGACAGCAGCAAACCGTTTTCCACCAGGCTGGCGAGTTTCAGTTGGGTTTCCTGCAGGGTATGGGTTTGCAGCTGCAACGCCGCTTTCATGCTCGCGTGATTGCGGTTGAGGCTGTCGACCTCATAGAACATCGAGGCCTGGGGCTGCTCGCCGGAAAAATCCAGATCACGGATCAACCGGGCATCTTCGGCCAGGCGCTCAATGGTGCGGTTGATACTTTCCATGCCATTAAGCGCCAGCGGCATGGTGCATAGCAGCACCAGCACCGATAGACAGAGTACGGTGGTGGGCGTGAGGCCGAACGTCAGCGCCAGAATCGGCAGCAACTGGAGTAGAAAAAACGCGGCGAGAACAACTGACCAGTTCTTGAAACGGAACTTGAAAAATGCTGTTGTCATACTGCAACCCGTTATTAGAAATTCCTTTTTGCCTCAGTACTGGCAAATCCCGTTGATCGCAGCTTTTATAAATACCGACAATACGACCTCACATACCGTGTACCGTTCTACCCAGCTCGTTCAGCAAGGTTAAAACCCAGGAAATCGGACATTCAGGGAGACTAGTATGTTTGTGCCAAAAAAGATCAGCCACTGGTTAATCAGTTTTATTGCCCCTGCGCTTTTTTCCACCTGGCTGCAGGCCGCTGAAGAGCCGACCAAGCAACCGGTAGCCAAGGCCATTGGCTATGTGATGAAAACCGAAGGTGAGGCTGCCGTTATCGTCGACGGCACCGCGCAACCGGCCAAGGTCGGGATGCCGGTGTACGTCGGCAGCTCGATCAAGACCGGTGCCGACGGCTCGCTCGGGGTCACCCTGGAAGACAACACGCTGATGTCGTTCGGCCCCAACAGCCAGCTGAGTTTCGATGCCTTTGTTTATGAGCCCTCGCAGCAGGACCTCAAGCTCAGCGCGAAAATCACCCACGGCACGCTCAACTACATTTCCGGTGTTATCGCCAAACTCAAACCCGAAGCCGTGGAGATCAACACCCCCACCGGCACCATCGGCGTTCGCGGCACGCACTTCCTGGTGAAAGTCGACGGTTGAGCCTGGCCATGCCCTTATCGCTATTACGCAGATTGGCCATCTTGCTGTTGGCCTTGTGCGCCACCGGCTGTGCGTCGAAATCCTATGTGGTGCTGATGGAAAGCCCGGACGGCAGCACTGGTGCCATAGTGGTCGAGACCGCCAATGGCACCACCCGGGTCGACAAGAAAATGGACGCGGTGGCGCTGGATGGAAAAAGCGCCAAGACCTTCGCCGTCGAGCAGCCGCGCATCGAGCAGGATTTCTCCGCCGCACTGAAAGCCCAGCCGGCACTGCCGATCACCTTCCGCCTGTATTTCGAAACCGGCACCGCCGACCTGACCAAAGAATCCAAAGCCGACTTTCAAAACGTGCTGACCACCCTGCGCAAACGTGGCCCGTCGGCAGTGTCGGTGATCGGCCACACCGATACCGAAGGCAAGAGCAAATGGAACGAACAGATCGGCCTCAAACGCGCCACAGCGATTGCCGAGATGTTCCAGAAGGAAGGCATTCAGGTGATCGAGTTGGTGGTCACCTCCCATGGCGAAAGCAACCTGCTGGTGAAGACCCCGGACGATACGCCGGAGCCGCGTAATCGGCGCGTGGAGATTATTGTTCGTTAGTCTGCAAGCCAGGTGGGTTGCAGGCCCGGCCAATCGCGGCTGAAGCCGCTCCTATAGGGCGCGGCCCACCGTAGGAGCGGCTTCAGCCGCGATGCTTTTGAGCTACTTGCGGCTCATCACAAACCCATTGCCCTGCTCACCTGCCTGCAACCTATGCAGGTGAAACCTTACCAACCCATCCTCCGGGCGCTGCTCATGCAGCGCCTTAAACGCCGCCAATGCGCCAGGATCGCCTGCCATCAGCAACAGGTAAGCCGCGTCATACGCATCGTCCACCGCGCTTAGCGGCTCGAACACTTCCACCGCAGCCGACTTGCCCTTCAACTGCACCTTGCCCACCCCACGCATCGGCACCAGCGGGTTGCTGCGCTGGATCGCGGCCGACACACACAGGCGCGTCCCCAGGTGCTGATTAAGGCTCTCCAGACGCGAGGTGGTATTCACCGGATCGCCCAGGGCGCGGTAGTCGAAAATGGTCGAGCCACCGAAGTTGCCCACCACCACTTCACCGCTGTGTACGCCAATACGGGTCTGGCCGAAGGCGATACCCGCCGCCTGCAGCTGGGCGACATAGCCCTGGGCAAACCGATCGATCTCCAGGGCGCAGCTCAGCGCACGCTGGGCGTGGTCGGGCTGCGGCAAGGGGGCGGAAAACATGATGGCCACGGCATCGCCAACAATCCGGTCGAGGGTGCCGTCATGGCGGAAGGCGATGCCGATTACCTGCTCCAGGTAATCATTGAGCAAGCTGACCACCGCCTCCGGGGTTTGCCGCTCCATCATCTCGGTAAAGCCGGTGAGGTCGGTAAATACAAAGCTGCATACCTGACGCTGGCCGCCGAGGGTCAGTTGGCCGGGGTTATCCACCAGGTGGTTGACCAGATTGGGCGACACATAGCGGGAAAACGCCTCGCGCACCCAACGCTGTTCCCGCTCGCTGGCGATGTGATGACTGATGCTCGCCACGCTATAGATCAGCGCCAGGCCCAGGCCCGGGGTAAAAAGATCGAGCAACAGGCGCTGCTCGGCAAAGGCGTACCAGCCCAGACCATTGAGCAGCACCATCAGCAGCAGGCTGAGCAACGCCGCCCAGAGCGCGGCGAGACGCAGCGCCAGCAGCCCCACCAGCAAGCCGCCGAGCACCAAGGCCAACGTCTCCACGGCCGGTGCCCAGGCCGGACGCTGGAGGAACTCGCCACTGAGCATCTGCTCCAGCGCCTGGGCATGCACCTCGACGCCCGGAATGATCCCGCCCAACGGGCTGAAACGCAGGTCCTGCAGGCCCTGGGCCGAGGTGCCGATCAACGCGATGCTGCCTTGCAAACCGGCCGGTGCCTGACCGGCCAGCACCTGCCAGGCCGGAATGCTGCGGCTGGCCTGAGGCGGGCTGAAATGCACCCAGAGTTCCGCACGGGCGTTGCTGGGAATCTGCAGCCGGCCGATATCGACCCGCTCCACCCCTGCCTCGCCGCTGTGTACCCGGAAGCTGCTGACGCCCTGGACCACCCGCAGTGTTTCAGCCACCAGTGACGGCCGCGGCTGTCCGCCAATCGCCAGCAGCAAGGGCACCCTGCGCACCACGCCATCAACGTCGGCCTCGAAGGTCAGCGCACCCGTGCCACTGGCGGCTTGCTCCAGCACCGGCAAAGGGCGAATCGCCGCGCTGTACTGCGGCAGAAACGGCACCGGCGATGGGCCTTGCATAACCAGGCCAAACCGGCTCAAAGGCAAGCCTTCGGGCAACACCCGACGCTCGGCGGCAAAGCCCAGCACCACGCGGCTGGCGGCCAGGGTCGTGGCCAGTTGGGCGTCGTGATCGGGCAAGGCCTGCAATTGGCTGAGCAGGGCTTCGTCCAGGCCCTGATCCTGTAACAGCAGCGCCGGCGACGTGCGATCCGCTTCGGCGAACAACACATCGAACACCACTGCGGCCGCACCGGCAGCGTTCAACTTATCCACCAGTTCGGCCACCCGGGTGCGCGGCCACGGCCACTGTCCCAGGCGCGCCAGACTGGCTTCATCCAGATCGATAATGCGCACCGGTGCCTCGGCATATTGCCGCGGGTGCCAGCGCTGGAACTGATCGAACACGGCATTGTGCAATTGCTGCAGCGGCAAGGGATTGGCCACCAGCAGCACCAGACTTGCCAACAGTGCCAGCCCGCAAGCCAGCAGACTTGGCGTCAACCAACGGCGTTTGCGCATAGGAGCCCTACACCATGGCCAGCGGACGCTTGCGCGTCGGCGGCGGGAAGACGTCGTCGAGCAGACGCAGATCGCTGGCATCCAGGGTCAGCGCCAAGGCCGCGGCATTGGCCTGCACATGGGCTGGCGTAACCGCCTTGGGGATGGCGATCACCCCGCCCTGCTGCACCAGCCAGGCCAAGGCCACTTGTGCAGGAGTTGCGTCACGCCGCTCGGCGATCTGGCGCAAGCTGGCATCGACCAGCAAGCGCCCGCCCTGGCCCACCGGGCAGTACGCCATCAGCGGCATGCCTTGCTGCTGGCACCAGGGCAGCAGATCAAACCCCACGCCGCGTTGTTCCAGGCTGTAGAGCACCTGATTGGTGGCGCAGGCCGGGTTGTTCAGTTCGTGCATATCGTCGAGGTCGAAATTGGATACACCCCAGCGGGCGATCTTGCCCTGCTCGCGCAAGCGTTCGAAGGCTTCGACGGTTTCTTCCAATGGGTACTGGCCGCGCCAGTGCAGAAGGTAGAGGTCGATGCTGTCGGTACGCAGGCGTTTGAGGCTGCGTTCGCAGGCTTCGATGGTGCCGCGGCGGCTGGCGTTGTGGGGGTAGACTTTGCTGACCAGGTAGACCTGGTCGCGGATGCCTTGCAGGGCGTCGCCGACCACTTCTTCGGCACCGCCTTCGCCGTACATTTCGGCGGTGTCGATGAGGGTCATGCCCAGGTCTACGCCTTGGCGCAGGGCGTTGGCTTCGGTTTTACGTTCGCTGGGGCGCTCGCCCATGCGCCAGGTGCCTTGGCCGATGGCGGGGAGGGTTTGGTTGCTGAGGTGGACGCTGTGCATGGAGGCTTCCCTATTCCGGTGTAGGTCTTCATTACCGCGTTTGCTGGGCGTTTTTTTTTCGCGCTTTTCGCGGTTCCTGCCGCTCAACCTAGCCGGCCGCCGCCCCTACATAACGACTCCACTCGGCCTGCGCTAATGGGGCCGGTGGATCAACAGCCAGATCAAGAGCAAAAGCAGTACGTGGTGCCGGTACGCTCTTTGTAGGAGCGGCTTCGGCCGCGATTCCTGCAACCGCTGCTCTCAACTCTCTACCTCGTCATACCCTCGCCCCTGCCATTGCATTAAACAAAACCCATGACCAAAGGGATCGGCGAATGTGGCGATGCTGCACCAGGCTTCGTGGCGGATGGGCGCTTCAAGGGTAGCGCCGGCGGCGGTGGCGCGTGCGCAGGCGGCGTTCAGGTCTTCGACCACGATATCGAAATGCACCGGGGTCCAGTGCCGCTGGTAGTGGCGCGTGGCGCGTTCGCAGGGTTGGCTGCCGGTGGGGTTGGCGAGCAGGTAGATCGGTACGGGGCCGCCCAGCAGTTCGGCAACCTGGTGTTCGAACAGGTAGCGGTTCAGGTGCAGGTCGAAGGCCTGGGTGTAGAAGGCGATGCCACTCTCCAGGTCCGGGACGTCGATGTTGAGGAGCAGATTCATCGTGGCCTCCCTGGCGTCTGCATTTATTTCAATCCGGATTTCAGTAATAGCAGCAGCGATACCGGTTGCTCGCTTTCCGGGTGCAGGGGCTCTTGCAGCCATTGCAGACGCCAGTCGGTTTCGGCCAGCAGGGCCAGCCATGACTCCAATGTGCGGAAGAACCAGGGCATGGGCTCGGCAAACCCTTCGCCAAACCCTTCGAAGTGCTCCACCCGCCAGCCGTCCTGGTACTGGCCTTCGCCGCGCGAACTCCACGGGTGAATGGTCTGGATCAGCAGGGAGCCGCCCGGGGCCAACAGTTTGTGCAGGGCATTCAACACCGGTGCCAGCGGCTCGTCGAGCAGGGCGAAGTTGCACACCAGGACATCGAATTTGCCCAGCAGCCCGGCTTGCGATTCCAGCTCGGCGTAACCACACACGCGGTATTGTCCGGAGCAGATCGCCCGCGCGGTTTCGATCAGCGGCACCGAGGCATCCACGCCCACCGCTTCGATGCCGTGGGCCATCAGGCCGCGACACAGCCAGCCTTCACCGCAGCCGATATCCAGCACCCGCTTCGGCTCGCAGGCCAGAATCGCCCGCAGAATCGCCGCATCGGTGACCAGGCGGCGGCTTTCGATGCGCCGTTCACGCACGGCGGCGGTCCAGGCATCGGCGTTGGCCTGCCAGCTGAAGTTGAGCTGTTCTCGATGGTCGCGCTGCATATTCTGGCTCGGGGCTGAGAGAAAATTTTCGCCTGGGAACGTTAACCGCATTTTGCCGCCGACAACAGCGTCTAAGCTCTAACCCATGCAGAGCAACGCAGAGCCAGGGCCACGTTTATGGGCGCACTATGGCAATCGAACGTAAACCAAGCTGAGCACTCGCTGCCCGGCCTGAGTCCTGCACTTTCCCCGCCGTCCAACCACCCTCGCCGTTCCCCCTTGCGCCGGGCCCTGCGCTGGAGCTTCTGGCTGAGCCTATTGCTAGTCATGGCGGCAGGTGCCTGGTGGCTGCAGGAGGAAGTCACCACCGCCACCTATCAAGCGCGTGAGCTCAGCCGTTACGCCGCCACCCTGCGCTATGAATTGGTCGAAGGGCCGAGCACAGCCATCCACTATCCCGAAGACGGCCCCTTCGACAAACGCCTGGGCTATGCCTACCTGCCGCAGATGCTTGAGCGCCTGCAGCAGCGTGATTTCCGCATCCTGGCGCAGACGCAGTTTTCCCCGGCGCTGATGAACTATGCCAGCCACGGCCTGTTTATCCCTTACCCGGAAAAACTCCAGAGCGGCCTGAATATCGCCGACTGCCGCGGCCTGCCGCTGTATGGCTTTACTTATCCACAGCAGCTGTACGCCAGCTTCCATGACATTCCGCCGCTGGTGGTCAACAGCCTGCTGTTTATCGAAAACCGCGATCTGCTCGACAGCCAGCAGCCGCTGAGCAACCCGGCGGTGGACTGGCCGCGGTTCGCCATGGCGGCGTTGACCCAGATCGGCAAGAAGCTCGACTTTCAGGGCCAGTCCGCCGGCGGCAGCACCCTGGCCACCCAGTTGGAGAAATACCGCCACTCCCCCGATGGTCTGACCCTGTCGGCCACCGACAAACTCAAACAGATGGCCTCGGCCAGCGTGCGTGCTTACCAGAGCGGCCCCGAAACCCTGCCGACGCGGCAGAACATTGTGCGTGACTACCTCAACAGCGTGCCGTTGTCGGCAGCGCCCGGTTATGGCGAAGTGCATGGTCTGGCCGACGGTTTGCGGGTCTGGTATGGCGCCGATTTCGCTCGGGTCAATCAACTGCTGGAGCAATCCGATGCGCCGCTAGCCGAACGTGGCTTGGCCCTGCGCCAGGTGTTGTCGTTGATGATCGCCCAGCGCCGGCCGTCTTATTACCTGGCCCAGGGCCATAGCCAGCTGGCGACCCTGACCGACAGCCATATCCGCCTGCTGGCCGCTGGCGCGGTGATCGACCCGGCGTTACGCGATGCGGCGCTGGCAAGCACTACCCGTTGGCGTGACCTGGCCGCCCAGCCTGGCGTGCAGCCCGTGGAAAGCAACAAGGGCATCAGCGTCGCCCGCAGTCGCCTGTCCAACCTGCTGAACAAACCGCTGTACGACCTCGACCGCCTGGACCTGGCCGCCACCACCACCCTCAATGGCCAATTGCAGCAAGCCGCCAGCGATTACCTGCAGCGCCTGGCCGACCCGGCATTCGCCGCCCAGACCGGGCTGCTCGGCGACCATCTGCTGACCGCGCAAACCACCCAGGAGGTGCGCTACAGCTTCACCCTGTTCGAACGCAGCGCCGACGGTTCACGGGTAAGGGTACAAACCGACAGCACCGATCAGCCCTTCGATATCAACGAAGGCAGCAAGCTGGAGCTGGGCTCCACCGCCAAGTTGCGGGTGCTCACCACCTACCTGGAAATCATCGACGAATTGCACCGCCGCTTCGTCGGCCAGACCCCGGCGCAACTGCGCCAGGTCGAGGTGCCCGAGCAGGATCGCCTGACCCAATGGGCCGTCGACTACCTGGCCAGCGGCAACGACCCGAGCCTCACCGCCATGCTCGACGCCGCCCTGGAACGGCATTACTCCGCCAGCCCCGGCGAAAGCTTCTTCACCGGTGGCGGCCTGCACCACTTCAACAACTTCCGCAGCGAAGACAACGGCCGCAATCCGAGCTTGCGCGAAGCGCTGCAAGAGTCGATCAACCTGCCCTTTATCCGCCTGATGCGCGACCTGGTGCGCTACAGCACCTACCAGGCCAGTAACAGCAGCGCCGAATTGCTCAAAGACGACCGCGACCCGCGCCGCCAGGACTACCTGCAACGCTTTGCCGACCATGAAGGCACAGTGTTTCTGCTGCGCTTCTGGCGCAAATACCAGAACAAGAACGCCACCGAACGCCTGGACACCTTTCTCGACGGCATGCACCCCACGGCCTCGCGCCTGGCGGCCGTGCACCGTTACCTGATGCCAAGTGTCGACGAAAACACCTTCGGCACCTTTATCAACGCCCATCTGGTAGAGGATCAGGTCGGGCCGCAACGGGTACACGAGCTGTACGTGAAATATGGCCCGGGTGCCTACAGCCTGCCGGACCAAGGCTATATCGCCCGCGTTCACCCGCTGGAACTGTGGCTGCTCGGCTACCTGCAACAGCACCCGCAAGCCAGCTTCAATGAAGCGGTAAGCGCCAGTAACGGCCAGCGCCAGGAGGTTTATAGCTGGCTGTTCAAAAGCCGACACAAGAGCGCTCGCGACAGCCGCATCCGCATCATGCTGGAGGTAGAAGCCTTCCTCGATATTCACCAACGCTGGCAGCGCGTCGGCTACCCCTTCGACCACCTGGTGCCGTCGCTGGCCACCGCCATCGGCAGCTCCGGCGACCGCCCGGCGGCGCTGGCCGAGCTGATGGGGATCATCCTCAACGACGGCATCCGCCAGCCCACCCTGCGTATCGACAGCCTGCACTTTGCCGCCGACACCCCCTACGAAGCACGCCTGGGCATCAACCCCGATCAAGGCAAACGGGTGCTTTCCAGCGAAGTGGCCAGCGCCCTGCGTGGCGCTCTGGCGCAAGTGGTAGCCAAGGGCACCGCGCGACGATTGAACGGCAGCTTCAGCGAAGCCGACGGCAGCGCCATGACCCTCGGTGGCAAGACCGGCACCGGTGATAACCGCATCGAAAGCGTGGGGGCCGGTGGGCGGATTCTCAGCTCCCGCTCGCTGAATCGCACAGCGACGTTCGTGTTCTATCTGGGCGACAAGCACTTCGGCACCCTCACCGCCTTCGTCCCCGGCCGCGCCGCAGAAGGCTTCCGCTTCACCTCCGCACTGCCCGTGCAAGTGCTCAAAGGCATGGCGCCGATACTGCAACCGTATCTTCAGGCCGACACCCAGTGTCTGGCGGGCGAAAAGCATCGAGGCTGACCAGAGCGTCGCACCGGCCGCTTCTACGGGGGAACGCCATCAGGCGGTTGATCTTGATCTGGTTGTTGATCTGGCTGTTGATCTACCCGCCCCATTAGCGCTGGCCGAGCGGAATCGTTGTGCAGGGGGTTTAGCGGCAGGAGCCGCGTAACGCGCGAAACCAAACGCCCAGCGCCCGCGATAAAGAAGATTAACGCCGTAAGGAACCACGCGATGTTCCTACTGACCAAACGACGTTCCCCACTCGTCCTGTTAATATTCCCCCGCCCCACGCCACCGCCAAAAAAGTGGCCAGGGCGCCACGCTCGCCCGCAACAAACTGGAGTACCCGCTTGGAGTCTGAATCCATCGTCTATGGCTGTATCCGCGACTGGCCGTCCGGCGACCCAGAACAGGCACGCCTGCGCCGAGCGATCAACCAGCGCGAACTGCAAGCCCTGCCATCAGGCGACGCCTGGCCCTTTATCGGCCGCGATATGTTCTCCTTCTGCCCCGAGCCCGGCGAGGGCCTGTACCAGACCCAGGTCATCCACTTCGGTGCCAGCTACCGTGCGGTGGAGTACGAGTGGAGCCTGTGGGTAGAGCAGTTCGAAGCGCTGCTCAAGCGTCTTTATTGGGGTAGCGCCGTGGTGCATCTGGAAACCGAGCTGAGTGGTACCCATACCTTCCGTTGGGAGTCCGAGCAGGGTTTCCATAGCCCGCAGGATGCCGGCGGCCTCTTGGTACGCTGTGCCTGGGAACGCGAAGGCGCGCTGCACAGCTGACGGCAAGGAGTCGGCCGATGCTCAATTACCTGTGGTTTTTCCTCGCGGCGCTGTTCGAGATCGCTGGCTGCTATGCGTTCTGGTCGTGGCTGCGGATGGGCAAGAGCGCCTGGTGGATAGCGCCGGGGCTGGTCAGTCTGCTGCTGTTCGCCCTGCTGCTCACCCGCGTCGAAGCCGCCTATGCCGGGCGCGCTTATGCCGCCTACGGGGGCATCTATGTGGTGGCGTCGTTGTTCTGGTTAGGGGTGGTGGAGCGTGCGCGGCCGCTATCGACCGACTGGATTGGTGCCGCGTTCTGCGTGATCGGTGCCTTGATCATTCTGCTCGGCCCACGCTTCTCGGCCCCGTAGGACGAGCGCCGGGGCTTCACGCCAATCGCGATGGCGCATATCCGCTGCGCGGATATTCGCCCTACGGGCGCTCGGCATTAATCCTCCAGCCACTCCTTGGGCACATCGCGTTTCATCGCCAATTGGCACTGTTCGCTTTCCACGTCGAAGACGATCACCGCCTCGCCTTTATCCAGCGCCCGGCGCACGCGGGCCACGCGGGTTTCCAGAGGGGTTTCGTCGCCGTTGTCGGTGCCGTCACGGGTGACGAAGTCTTCGATCAGGCCGGTAAGGGTGTCGGGGGCGAGCATTTCTTGCGGGATCAACATGGCAGTTCTCCAAAAAGCCCGGCGATGTTAACCCACCCACCATCTGCCCACTAAGATGAAGAAGTTTCTTCGCTGGCTGGCGTTTCGCGCTTGCTGGCGAGGAAACGATCGAGGGTGGCGTACAACACCTCGCAATCCAAGGGTTTGCCAAGGAAGTCGTCCATGCCCGCCAGGGTGCCGTGTTCGCGGTGTTCGTCGAGGATATGCGCAGTCAGCGCAACGATAGGCACGGCGCGCAGTTGCTGTTGTTTCTCCAGGCGGCGGATTTGCCGGGTGGCTTCAAAGCCGTCCATTTCCGGCATTTCGCAGTCCATCAACACCAGCTGCACCGCACTTGGGTCGCGGCTGTAGTCGCGCACTGCTTCCACACCATTGGCCACCACGCGCACCAGGTAGCCGCGTTTTTTCAGCAGGCCCTGCACCACCAACTGGTTTACCGGGTTGTCTTCCACCACCAGGATGCACGCGTTGTTGCCACCCTGGTCGTCCAGCACCGGGCGGGTTTCGCCGCGCCGTTCCTGGTAGAACTCCAGCAGCGCTTCGCGCAAGGGCGTGATCGCCAAGGGCTGGGCCAGGTTGACCAAGCGCAGGCCTTTGCTCGGCGGCAGCAGCTGGCATTGTTCCGGGGGGCACAGCAGCAGAATGCGTTGGCCCTTTTGCAGCCGCGGACGCAGGGTGTCGAGCCAATGCAGCACGCTGCCCGGCCAGGGTGCCATCAGGATCAGCAACGGGGTAACGGCGAAGTCGTCGAGGTAGACCTGCAGTTTTTCCGGGTTCTGGCAGCGTTCAGTGCGCATGCCCCAGCGTTCCAGCAAGCGGCTGACGGCGTCGAGGCCGAGGCCGTCGAGGGAGCTGATCAGGGCAGTCTTGCCTTTGAGCAGTTGACGCAGCTGGTCGTCCTGGCGCTCGCCTTCCTGCAGCGCCACATCGAAGGCCAGACGCGTGCCCTGCCCCGGTGTGCTTTGCACTTCGATATGGCCGCCCATCATTTCCACCAGTTCCTTGCTGATGGCCAGGCCCAGGCCGCTGCCGCCATAACGGCGGGTGGTGCTGGAGTCGCCCTGGGAGAAGGATTCGAACAGTTGGGTCTGCGCCTCGCCCGGGATGCCGATGCCGCTGTCGCTGACGGCAAAGATCAGATGCGGGTTGCCCAGGCTGTTGTTGCGCCGGCACACGCTGACCGCCACATGGCCTTCGGCGGTGAACTTCAGGGCATTGCTGAGCAGGTTCATCAGCACCTGCTTGAGCCGTGTCGGGTCGCCTTTGATTCGCTGCGGCACGCCCACTTCCATGCTCACATACAGGCGCAGGTTCTTTTCCAGGGCCTTGGCGGTGAACAGGGTCAGAGTGTCGGAGATCAGCACCTCCAGGTCGAACTCGATATTTTCCAGGCTCAGCTTGCCGGACTCGATGCGCGCGTAATCAAGGATGTCGTTGATCACCGCCATCAGCGAGCTGCCGGAGCTGGCGATGGTGTCGACATAAAACCGCTGGCTGCGGTCCAGCGCGGTGCCTTTGAGCAGTTGCAGCATGCCCAGCACGCCATTGAGCGGGGTGCGAATTTCGTGGCTCATCTTGGCCAGGAAACGGCTCTTGGCCTGGTTTTCGATTTCCGACTTGGCCGCCGCCTGGCGCGAGCGGAAGCCTTCTTCCTTGAGCAGGTTGATGCGATCAGCGAGGCCAATGGACAGGGTGATCAGCTCGATGGTGACGCCGACCTTGACCATGGTGCCGCCGTAGATGCCGAAGATTTCGATACCCAGCGAACCCGTGGTGGCGACGATAAACGCGGTAAGCAAAATGCCCCAGGCCAGAATGTAGTACGAGCCATAGCGCAGGCCACGGCGCCAGATATACACACCAGTGGCCAGCAGCACGAAGGAGACAAACAGCACCGTCAGGCTGGCGAGAATATTCCAGGCCTGCAGACCGATTACCGCCACCGACACGATGCCGCACAGAACCAGCGCCATCATTATCTGCAGGCCCTTGTCCAGGCGCGGCGAGTATTGCGCGGTATGCAGAAAATGGCGGCTGAACTGGGTGGCGCTGAAGCTGTGGAGGAACATCAGAAAATAGATGCTGACCGACTGCAGCTCGATCAGGTTCGGCATCAGCTTGAACAGCATGCCGTCGAAACTGGCGGCGAACAGGCCGATGTTGAAGTTGTACACCAGGTACCAGAAGTACGCCCGCTCACGCAGCGAGAAGAACAGGAACAGGTTGTAGCAGAACATCGCGAACAGCACGCCGTAGAAGGCACCGTTGACCCCCATGAGGTTTTCCTGGGCCGCCGCGCTGGCGCTATAGGTGCTGAAAAACAGCGGCACAAACAGCGTGCTGGTGCTTTCAATGCGCAGAATCAGGGTGCTCTGCCCTTGGGGTAAATCCAATGGGAACCAGAAGTTGCGCACCTGCACCGGCCGATGGGAGAAGGCGAACTGATCGCCTGTCTCCTGGGTAGTCGTTTTGCCATCGGGGGTTTGCAGGTAGAGCTGGATATGGTCGAGCAGCGGGTAATCGACTTCCAGGTACCCGCCCAGGTCGTGGGGGCGGCTGTTGAGCAGACGGACTTTGAACCACCACACCGAGCCGTTTTTGCCCAGATTGACGTGGTCACTGCGCGCGCCCTGGAACTCCCGGTCCGGGATGGCCTGCACCTGCTCCAGGCTGAGAATGCCGTGGGGGTCTTCGATATAGCCGACATAGGGTGCCAGCGACAGGCGCAGATCATCCTGATTGAGCGGCGCAAGCACACCCACGCTGGCCGAGGAATTTCCAGCGAGCAGGCACAGCAGCAAGACCAGACAAAGACGAGGCATTCGTTAACCTCAAAATAAATACCGGCGAAGCTGTAGGACCGCTCCGCTCTTGTTTGTCTGGCACTGTGCCTCTATGCGAAGCGCCCTTCAAGTGTCGTTTTCACGGGAGTTGATCAAACTGTCGACCGTCGGAACCCGAGTGTCGCTCTCCATCTGCGCGTCGTGCTCGATCTGATGGCTGAAATTATCCAGCGACTGATTGGCCGGTTTGGCATCGCTGGCAAATACCGGCGGGCTGAGGATATAGGCGGTAAGCAAACGACTGAGTCCCGCCAGGCTGTCGATATGGGTGCGCTCGTAGCCATGGGTGGCGTCACAGCCAAAGGCCAGCAGCGCCGTGCGGGTGTCGTGACCGGCGGCCACCGCCGACTGCGCATCGCTGTGGTAGTAGCGGAACAGGTCGCGGCGCACCGGCACCTCGTGTTTCTCCGCCAGACGCAGCAGGTGGCGGGACAGGTGATAGTCATAGGGGCCGCCGGAATCCTGCATGGCCACGCTGACGGTGTGCTCGCTGGACTGCTGCCCCGGTGCCACCGGGGCGATATCGATGCCGACGAACTCGCTGACATCCCAATTCAGCGCGCCGGCTGCGCCGGAGCCGACTTCTTCGGTAATAGTGAACAGCGGATGGCAGTCGATGGCCGGCTCGATACCGCTTTCCACCAGGCCCTTGAGGGAGGTGAGCAAGGCCGCCACACCGGCTTTGTCATCCAGATGGCGGGCGCTGATATGGCCGCTTTCGGTGAATTCCGGCAGTGGGTCGAAGGCGACGAAATCACCGACATTGATGCCCAGCGATTCACAATCGGCGCGGGTACTGGCGTAGGCGTCCAGACGCAGCTCGACATGGTCCCAACTGATTGGCATCTGGTCGATGGCGGTATTGAACGCGTGCCCGGACGCCATCAGCGGCAGCACGCTGCCACGGAACACCCCGGTTTCGGTAAACACACTGACCCGACTGCCTTCGGCAAAGCGGCTGGACCAGCAACCCACTGGGGCCAGGCCGAGGCGACCGTTGTCCTGCACCTGGCGGACGATGGCGCCAATGGTATCGAGGTGCGCGGACACCGCCCGGTCCGGGCTGTTCTGCTTGCCCTTGAGGGTGGCGCGGATGGTGCCGCGACGGGTCAGCTCGAACGGAATGCCCAGTTCTTCCAGGCGTTCGGCGACGTAACGCACGATGGTGTCGGTAAAGCCGGTGGGGCTGGGAATGGCGAGCATTTCCAGAAGCACACGGCGCAGGTAATCGAGGTCGGGTTCGGGGACTTTTTTCATGGGGGTCTCCTGGTAATGCCTGCACAGGTTCGAAATTAAACCCCCGTCATCCCATGGGATCCAGAATCGCGCAGGAGTTGCGGTGTATCCAGCATCGGCGCACCTGGGCGCTGGGACGACGGGGTGGGGGCGAAAAGCAATGAGCGGCCTCAGCCGCCGGGCTGACTCAGCGGAAACAGCAGGTCGATAAACCGCTCTGCCGTCGGTTGCGGCTGATGGTTGGCCAACCCGGCGCGTTCATTGGCTTCAATAAACACGTACTCGGGCTGATCCGCCGCGGGCACCAGCAGATCGAGGCCGACCACCGGGATATCCAGCGCCCGCGCCGCCCGCACTGCGGCATCGTTAAGCACCGGATGGAGGATATCGGTGACATCTTCCAGGGTGCCGCCGGTATGCAGATTGGCGGTACGCCGCACCGCCAGGCGCTGGCCGGCAGGCAATACGCTGTCGTAGTCAAAACCGGCGCTGCGCAGGGTGCGGTGGGTTTCTTCATCCAGCGGAATGCGGCTTTCGCCACCGGTGGCAGCCTGGCGGCGACGGCTTTGCGCTTCGATCAACGCACCGATGCTATGGCGTCCATCGCCTATCACTTCGGCCGGCCGGCGAATGGCGGCAGCTACCACTACAAAGCCGATCACCAGAATGCGCAGGTCGGCACCCTCATGAAAACTTTCCAGCAGCACGCGGTTGTCGAAGGCCAGGGCACGTTTGATCGCCGCTTCCACCTCCTCCTCACTGCGCAGGTCAATGGCCACGCCTTTGCCCTGCTCGCCATCCACCGGCTTGACCACTACCCGGCCGTGCTCGGCAAGGAAGTCGGCGTTTTCTTCCGGCTCACCGGCCAGTTGCTGCGCCGGCAGTTGCAGGCCGACGCGGCGCAGCGCGCGGTGGGTCAGAAGTTTGTCCTGGCACAGGGTCATGCTGACGGCGCTGGTCAGGTCGCTCAGCGACTCTCGGCAGCGAATGCGCCGCCCGCCGTGGTTGAGGGTGAACAGCCCGGCTTCGGCATCGTCCACCTGCACCTCGATACCACGGCGACGGGCTTCGTCGACGATGATCTTGGCGTAGGGGTTGAGCTCCGCTTCCGGCCCGGGACCGAGAAACAGCGTTTCGTTGATGCCGTTCTTGCGCTTGAGGGTGAAGGTCGCCAGGTCACGGAAACCCAGCTTGGCGTACAGGCGCTTGGCCTGGTGGTTGTCGTGCAATACCGACAAATCCAGATAGCTGAGGCCACGGCTCATAAAGTGTTCGATCAGGTGCCGCACCAGCACCTCGCCCACCCCGGGGCGTGGGCATTGCGGGGCAACGGCCAGGCACCAGAGGCTGCAGCCGTTGTCCGGGTCATTGAACGCCTTACGGTGGTTAAGGCCCATCATGCCGCCGATCACATCACCGCTGTCGGCGTCTTCGGCCAGCCAGTATTCCGGGCCGCCCTCCTCCTTGGGGGTGAGGCGTTCGGGGTCAACCGGCAGCATGCCGCGCTCCTGGTACAGGTTGTTCAGCGCCTGCCAGTCTTCGGCACTTTGCGCACGGCGCACGTTGAAGCCGCGAAAGCCCCGGCGCGCCTGACGGTAGTCGGTAAACCACAGACGCAGGGTGTCCGAAGGATCGAGAAACAGCCCCTGCGGTGCCTGCGCCAGTACCTGATGGGGTGCCGCCACATACAGGGCGATATCGCGCTCCCCCGGCTGTTCGCTGAGCAGCTCGCTGGCCAGCAGTTCCGGGGTTGGGTAGGTGTGCCCGATAAGAATCCGGCCCCAGCCGCAATGCAGGGCCAGGGGTGGGTTGGCGCTCTGGTTGCCATCCTCGGCAAAACGCGCCTGCAAGCGCTCATAAGACGGCGGTTGGCCGCGCAGCAGGCGCTGGCTGTAGGCATAGCCTTTCATGAAAAATTCTTCCCTTGAAGAAGCAGGAGGCGTGGGCTGACGGGGGCCTGGCATCAGACACCCTGCTCGCTAAGCCACAGATTCAGCGCGGCGAGCTGCCAGAGTTTGGAACCGCGCAGTGGCGTTAACTGGCCCTGCGGGTCGGTGAGCAACTGGTCGAGCATCGACGGGTTGAACAGGCCACGGTCCTGGCTCGGGTCGAGCAGCAGTTCACGCACCCAGCCCAGGGTATTGCCCTGCAGATGTTTGAGGCCGGGCACCGGGAAATAGCCTTTGGGCCGGTCGATCACCGCTGCCGGAATCACCAGACGTGCGGCTTCCTTGAGCACCTGCTTGCCGCCATCGGGCAATTTGAAGCGCCCGGGAATCCGCGCGGAAAGCTCCACCAGACGGTAATCGAGAAACGGCGTACGCGCTTCCAACCCCCAGGCCATGGTCATGTTGTCCACCCGTTTGACCGGGTCATCGACCAACATCACCGTGCTGTCCAGGCGCAGGGCCTTGTCCACCGCTGCCTCGGCACCAGGCCGCTGGAAGTGCTCGCGCACATACTCGCCGGCGCAGTCACCGGTCAGCCAGGCGGGCTGCACGGTGTCGCGGTACTCGGCGTAACTGCGGTCGAGAAAGGCCGCGCGATAGGCCGCATAGGGGTCGGCAGCACCGTCTACCAGCGGGTACCAGTGGTAACCGGCAAATAGCTCATCGGCGCCCTGCCCGCTCTGCACCACCTTGCAGTGCTTGGCCACTTCGCGGGACAGCAGGTAGAAGGCAATGCAGTCATGGCTGACCATCGGCTCGCTCATGGCGCGGAAGGCCGCCGGCAACTGCTCGATGATCTCCCGCTCGTCGATCCGCAACTGGTGATGACGGGTGCCGTAGTGCTGGGCAATCAGATCGGAATACTGAAACTCGTCGCCGCGCTCGCCGCCGGCATCCTGAAAGCCGATGGAGAAAGTCGACAGGTTTTCCACCCCAACCTCCCGCAACAGACCCACCAGCAAGCTGGAATCGACACCGCCGGAGAGCAGCACCCCCACATCCACTGCCGCCCGCTGACGAATGGCCACGGCTTCGCGCAGGCTGTCCAGAGTCAGGTCGCGCCAGTCGTTAAGGCCGTAGGCCTGCTCATCGGCGGCAGCGCCGTAGTGGAGGTTCCACCAGGTTTGCTGAGTGGTGTGGCCCTGAGCATCGACGCGCATCCAGGTGGCGGGCGGCAGCTTGCTGACATTGGCCAGCAAGGTCCGCGGTGCCGGCACCACGGCGTGGAAATTCAGGTAGTGATTAAGGGCGATGGGGTCGAGGCTCTTGTCGATATCGCCGCCCTGCAGCAAGGCGGGCAGGGTCGAAGCAAAACGCAGGCGCTCGGCCGTATGCGACAGATACAGCGGCTTGATGCCCAGCCGGTCGCGGGCAATAAACAGCTCGCGCTTGTCCCGCTCCCAGATGGCAAAGGCGAACATGCCATTGAGCTTGGGCAGCAGCTCGGCACCCCAGGCGTGATAGCCCTTGAGCAACACCTCGGTGTCGCCCTCGGAGAAAAACTGATAACCCAGGGCCTGCAGCTCTTTACGCAGCTCGGGGTAGTTATAGATAGCGCCGTTGAACACCAGCGACAGGCCCAGCTGGCTGTCGATCATCGGCTGACCGGAGGCGTCCTCCAGGTCCATGATTTTCAGGCGTCGATGGCCCAGGGCGATGGAGCCCTGGCTATGCAAGCCATGGGCGTCGGGGCCACGCGGGGCCAGGTGTTGAGTGATGCGCTCGACCGCTGCGAGGTCGGCGGGGCGATGGTTGAAACGTAACTCTCCAGATATTCCGCACATAGTCCTTACCGGGTTTCCGTTGGGGAAAAAGGGGGGCGCGCAATCGTTGCGCTACTGGAGCAGACCGGCTTGGGGGCTGAGAGTTTTAGATAAATGTGGACTAACAGGATGGAAGGCGGCATTGAGCCGCCCGGTTTGGTATGCGGTTTTGGGCTGAGTCGTTCGCGCTGGGCACTCTATCTGCGCACCTGGGTCCCAGCCTGCGCTGGGACGACGGTGAACTGTGCAGCAACCTCCGTCATCCCAGCGCAGGCTGGGGAATCGCGCAGGTGAACACCAAGCTGCATTCGAGCAAGAAGCTCCAGGCATAAAAAAGCCGGCCCACTAGGGGCCGGCAAAAGCACTAAAAACGTTCTGGATCGCGCGATAATCAGGCGTCCTGATATTCCCGCTCAGCCTTGTCAAACCGCGCCAGCATGCTGGCCGACGGCCCCTGACCAATCTTGCTGAATAGCAAAATGGCGATCGAAGCAAAGATAAAGCCCGGAATAATCTCGTACAGACCAATGTGGTTGAGGAAGTTCTTCCACAGAATCACGGTCAGGGCACCGACCAGCATGCCGGCCAGAGCGCCGTTACGGGTCATGTTCTTCCAGATCAGCGAGATCAGCACCACCGGACCAAACGCCGCACCGAAACCAGCCCATGCGTAGGACACCAGGCCCAGCACCTTGCTGCTCGGGTTAGCGGCAATACCGATGGCCACCACGGCAACCAACAGCACCATGCCACGACCCACCCATACCAGCTCCAGCTGCGAAGCGTTTTTCCGCAGGAAGGATTTGTAGAAGTCTTCGGTGAGGGCGCTGGAGCACACCAGCAGTTGGCAGCTCAGGGTGCTCATCACGGCAGCCAGAATGGCCGACAGCAGGACACCGGCAACCCATGGGTTGAAGAGGATCTTGGCCAGTTCGATAAAGACCCGCTCAGGGTTCTCGGTAACTGGGCCAGCCAGTTCCGGGTGCGCGGAGAAGTAGGCAATGCCGAAGAAGCCCACGGCTACCGCACCGCCCAGGCACAGCACCATCCACGTCATGGAGATGCGGCGAGCAGCCGGAATCGATTTCACCGAGTCGGCGGCCATAAAGCGCGCCAGGATATGCGGCTGGCCGAAGTAGCCCAGGCCCCAACCCATCAGCGAGATCACACCGATAAAGCTCGCGCCTTTGAGCATGTCGAAGTTGGCGGCGTCTTTCAGTTCGATGGCGGCGAAGGTGGGGTCGATGCCACCGGTGGCCAGCATCACCACGATCGGGGTGAGGATCAGGGCGAAGATCATCAGCGACGCCTGCACGGTGTCCGTCCAGCTCACGGCCAGGAAGCCGCCGACGAAGGTGTAGGCGATGGTCGCGGCAGCGCCGGCCCACAGGGCGGTCTCGTATGACATGCCGAAGGTGCTTTCGAACAGACGCGCACCGGCCACCACGCCCGAGGCGCAGTAGATGGTGAAAAACAGCAGAATCACCAGGGCCGAAAGAATGCGCAGCACCTTGCTGGTGTCTTCGAAACGGTTGGTGAAGTAGTCCGGCAGGGTCAGGGCGTTGCCGTTGTGCTCGGTCTGTACGCGCAGACGGCCGGCAACGAACAGCCAGTTCAGGTAGGCACCGACGATCAGGCCGATGGCGATCCAGCTTTCCGACAGGCCGGACATATAGATGGCACCTGGCAGGCCCATCAGCAGCCAGCCGGACATGTCCGAAGCACCGGCCGACAGGGCCGTAACGAAGCTGCCGAGACTACGGCCACCGAGAATGTAATCGGAGAGGTTGTTGGTGCGCAGATAGGCGAACAAGCCGATCAGAACCATTGCGGCGATATACACCACAAAGGTGATCAGCATGGGAGTGCTGGCAGTCATAAGCAGATCTCTCTTACTTGTTGTTATGCGAATGCTGGGGGTGACCCGCAGTCGTCGTTGGGCTTGCGAAAGTAAACCAGTGGTGCTTGTGGCACTCACCTAAACACGGGCTAGAGCGCCAGTACGGCCTCTACCCACATGGAAATACGCTCGGTCCTATCATGGGTTTAGTAAAAACCCATGGATACCGCGAATAACCTGCGGTTGAGCGAAAAAGCGGAGCACGGAATGTAGTGGCTGGGTGCGGGGTGTTCTTGCAAAAAACTCTGGAGTTTTTATTGAAAACTCTGAGGGCGGGAACTTACTGATCGGCTGCTGATTGCAGCGCGCCGGGGCGGGGGATGGGTGATCGAGGGGGCCGATTCTCCGAAAAGGAGTATCCGCCTCAGCATTCTGGATCCCGGCCTGCGCCGGGATGACGGGTTAAACGCACAAACCTGCGTCGATCCATCACCCCGCCCTAGACCGACTCTTGGAAGAACCTGCTTGGCGGACCACTGGATTCCGTGCTTCGCCGGAATGACGGTGTTAAACGCACAAACCTCCGTCGACCCATCACCCCCGCCCTAGACCGACTTCTGGAAGAACCTGCTTGGCGGACCACTGGATTCCGTGCTTCGCCGGAATGACGGTGTTAAACGTACAAACCTGCGTCGACCCATCACCCCCGCCCTAGACCGACTCCTGGAAGAACCTGCTTGGCGGACCACTGGATTCCGTGCTTCGCCGGGATGACGGTGTTAAACGCACAAACCTCCGTCGACCCATCCCCCCCGCCCTAGACCGACTCCTGGAAGAACCTGCTTGGCGGACCACTGGACTCCGTGCTTCGCCGGGATGACGGTGATAGACGTACAAACCTGCGTCGATCCATCACCCCGCCCTAGACCGACTCCTGGAAGAACCTGCTTGGCGG